>NVSD01000050.1 GCA_002401105.1 Flavobacteriaceae bacterium
ATAAAAAAAAAGACAGTTCTTTATGGAACATTACTGTGATACAATAAATTTACACCACAAATGTAACAGAACTAAAGCATTGTGTTGTTAACTGAAAATGAACAATTTAAAAACAAATTGTTACGAAACATGTAAAACACGAACCAGCAAACCTTTGAATCCTCGTGTGGATAAAAAACATGAAACAAAACACTCGTTTAGTTGTTTTTAACGTAGACCCTATGTTTAATAATGGTAGATGACTTAATTGTATATTTGAGCAGCAGACATTCTAGAAAGCACTGTAAAACCAGAGACGGAGAAGTTTCAGAAGGAACTGAGAAGTAGTGGAGATACGCAGTATTTTTAGACAACGGAAACAGACTTTTAGACACAAGACAACAGTAAAAAACCGAACCCACTTTTAAACAAGTAAGTTCGGTTTTTTTAAAGACTGTTTTTTATTTGATCCCAATATTTATCTGCTTGCAATCCTAATTTTTCCGGATTCTCGTTTAACCACTTGGAATATGTATTATCAAAATACCGATTGTAGAACAGGTACAATTTAGCATCTCTAATTTCATACGTTTTAGGGTTGACATGAACCTTTTGCCCACTAACAGCCATTGCATACGCACACCATCCACCATACTGAGGAAAATACTTCTCAGGGTCTGAATTAAAAAGCTCCAAGTGAACTTGACTTGAAAACATTAAGTGAGCCCCTTTATAATTGACCTTAAAGTTAAATATACCCTTCTCTGGCTTTTTCTCAAAATAAGATACTACATCGTAACCTTTAGCAATAAAACCATTTTGCTCATTATAAATCGCCTCCTGCTGTCCATAGAACTCAAAAGACATCCACATTAAAGCAATTACTAAAAAATAATTTTTCATTTGATTATTTCTAAATTCTTATATAAATATACACCAAGGCTATCCGTCTTAATAAGGTAAACATCTAATCGACATAGAACAACCTAGAAAAACACCTACACCTCCTTTTAATTTCGTGAAATGCTATTTTTCAATAATTCCGGGAAATTCTTTATCGCCTTCTTATATCTCGGGATAGAAACATTCCTAACATAGCCTTGATCAGGATGTAGTTTTACATAATCTTGATGATACCCTTCTGCCGTATAGAATTTTTTTAATGGAACAACTTCTACAGCAATCCCTTTATCGTATTTCCCTGTAGCTTCTAATTTTTTAATAAAATATTGAATCTGANTTTTTTGACTTTCTGTAGTATAAAAAAGCACGGACCTATACTGCGCTCCTATGTCATTCCCTTGTCCMTTTACTTGGCTAATATCGCCTGAATTAAAATAAACCTTTAGCAATTCTTCATAAGAAATAATCTCCGCATCATAATAAACCTCTACAGCTTCCGCATGCGTAGTCTCTCCTCTACTTACTTGTTGATAGCTCGGAGATTTTTCCTTTCCACCTGCAAAACCAGAAACTACCGTTTTTACTCCTTTTACAGCTTCAAATATCTCCTCTACACACCAAAAACAACCTTGAGCAAACACCGCTTTCGTATATTTTTGTTGGGGCACAAAATCTAAAGCTCCACCATTTATACAGTGCCTAACTCCTGTTGGCGCGGGACCATCCATAAAAACATGTCCTAGATGTCCATCACACCTCAGACAAACCACCTCATCTCTTGTCATTCCGATAGAAGAATCAAGCCCCACTAAAATACTTTTACTGGAATATGGTTGCCAAAAACTAGGCCATCCAGTTCCTGATTTAAACTTAGTTTCAGAACTATACAATGGGTTTTTACAGGATGCACAAACATAAACCCCTTTAATTTTATTGTTATTATAAGGATGTGAAAAAGATCGCTCAGTTCCATTTTCTCTCATAATATAATACTGATCTTTCGTTAAATTACTTTTCCAAAACGAATTAGTCTTTTCAATTTTAGACACCCAAGTTGTATCCAATTCAATATTAAAGGACTCTTTGTATACTGCTGTATTTATCACAGGATTTGAACAAGAAAGAAAGCTTCCTGTGATAAATAAAATAAATTTAATTTGTAATTTCATGTCTATTTGTTTCTTCGTTTGTAGAAAAAAAACAGCCTTCCTTACAAAACGATAAAACAAAGTAGCAGCTTACAAACTCCCTAACACCAATCGCAATTCTCCATACTCAACTCCATCACCTAGCTTATTTTTTAAATCAGATAAGGTTTCATAGTCTGTTTTTGCAATTAGTTTTTTTAGTTTATCGTAGCGGTGTTTTCCTATTAAATCTAAAATATCCACTTCACCTGTAGGGATATAATGTGCCAAATGCCCTGTAATTGTAGACTCCACCAGGCTTCTGTTTTTTGCAATATCTTTAATTGAAACTCCGTCTTTAAACATTTTTAAAGACACTTTTTTTGTGTCTGTTTTTTTAGCAGGCGCATCTAATTCTAAGGTCGGTTGCACATCTGAAGCGGTAGACAAATCGTTATTAGCGCAATAACTATCAATAATATCAATAATTACGGAACCATATTTCTGCACTCTAATTTTCCCCATGCCATTTACCTTACGTAATTGCTCAGGTGTTACAGGCAATGTATCACACATTTCAAACAAGGATTTTTGCGTAAAAATTTGGAAAGGTGGCACATCCTCTTGATTAGACAATTTAGTCCTTAATAACTTTAAAGAAATCATTAATTTAGGATGCTTGGAATTATCCACCACCACGCGTAGTACTCGTGCTTTTCTAGGAGTTTCTAGCACTGCCTTAACACGTGTTGCTATATAGGTATCTCGCTCAAAACCATCGACCATGGCATTTAAACATGTTTTCTTTATGTTCACCAAYTGCTCTAAGAGCTGTAATTGATTATTAAAATCAGTTTTAACGGCTGCATTTTCWAYAGAAAAATTCAATTTTGACAGCGGAACATCAATATTTTCTTTTGTTTGACTAATAAAATARSTCACTCCTTTTAYAAAGCGTTCTTTAATTAGCGCATCATTTTCTGRACTATTAGGTTCATTATTTAAGCGYAACAATTCACGTTTGAAACCAGCACTCACTTTTAACAAAGCTGTMACTCCCAWGTCCTTTATGGCTTCTAAAGGTGCTTCTAACTCTCCCTGAAAACTTGTTTTATTGGTATAATAAATRTCCAACAAACGCCTTACAGGATACAAAAACGGATAATAATCAAACAATTCTGCTATTAGGTTTAGTTCGTATGCTTTTTCAGAATCATTCAGATCTTGATCGTCAGGTAARTTTTCCGATATATCCTTGGTAAAAACCTGTACCGTAACATCCGAAATAATACTTGAAGGRCTTATTTTACTTTTTAATACAATCCCCTCCARTGTYTTACAACGACTCAAAGCCACATAGGTTTGCCCATGCGCAAAGGAAGCTTCGGCATCAATAATCGCTTTTTCAAAAGTTAAACCCTGACTTTTATGAATGGTAATMGCCCAAGCCAATCGCAATGGAATTTGAGAAAACTCTCCGACTACGTTTTCAGAAATTTCCTTTGTAGCGGAATCCAAGGTATAGGTAATATTCTCCCATTTTTCAATCCCCGCATCTATCTCTTCCAATTCATTACCACATTGCACCGTAACAGTATCGGTATTCATAGCGGTAATTACCCCTATTTTCCCGTTAAAATAGCGTTTTTCCGGACTACTATCGTTTTTTATAAACATTACCTGAGCCCCCACTTTTAAGGATAATAATTCCGACGTCGGATACGCATGCTCTCTAAAATCGCCATCAATAGACGCTTTAAATTTTAATGTTTTGRTTTTTAGTTTTGCCAATGCAGCAGTATTCATGGCATCCGCACGGTTATTATGCGTTGTTAGTGTTATATAGCCATCCTCTTTTTTAGGCTCAAAATCAGGATCAAAGCGCTTATTTAAAATAGTAGCAGAAGCTTCCGATAAATTATTGTTTCTAATTTCGTTTAGGATGGCAATAAATTCTTGATTGTCCTGTCGGTAAATATGCGTCAATTCSMYWYKGMNTAKNNTTGKCMTSTTSRWWSSRWTTWMTWYYMWMWWWAKAMAWSSYMNTMATAWTGMRSTSNWYMACANACWMNNAWTCRYKKRGRCSNCGCWACMGRTGATAACTGTTGCAAGTCTCCAATCATTAAGATTTGAGCACCACCAAACACTTTGTTTCGGTCTTTATAACGTCGCAATACCTGGTCTATTCCGTCCAGTAAATCCGCCCGTACCATACTTATCTCATCTATCACCACCAAATCCAAGGAGCGAATAATATCTATTTTTTTCTTATTAAACTTGCGTTGTTGGGCTGTTTTATCTTGGCTTTGTCCAGGTATAATTGGACCAAATGGCATTTGAAAAAACGAATGTATAGTAACCCCTTTAGCATTAATTGCTGCAACTCCCGTAGGCGCCACCACCACCATACGTTTTAARGYGGTMCTTTTTAAACGATGTAAAAATGTTGTTTTTCCCGTCCCTGCTTTTCCTGTTAGAAAAACATTACGGTCCGTTTTTTCGATAAAATCAAATGCTAATTCTAGCTCCTTATTTACATGCATTTTTTTATATATTGACAATCAATAGCTTACAAGCCTTTTGATTACATTATTTTCAGCTCCGAAAGTACACTAATTTAATGACGATAAAAACAAACAAACCCCAAATTCATAGAAGTTGGGGTTTCAGTTATTTAGCTAAATTAGCTAGAAAATTTTATTATTTATAGTGGTATATTCTATTGATTTTTACGTTTACTAGCTCTTTCTATTTTTTCTTTAAGAGACCTCATTTCATTTTCTGCTCTTTCAATTTTTACTTTTTTCTCTCTGTACTCTTTATCAGAAATAGTTCGTTTTTGTTTTGCTTCCTCTAACCTATCTTTTGCATTTTTAATTTTACCTTCAGCATCCTCCATTTTACGATTCCCTCTTTTAACAGCATCGTCCAATTCACTCTTTCTTTCTTGCATGTTTCTTTTAGAAACTCTTGCGCGTTCCGCACCAAACTCTTTACCTTTTAAACCTTCTTTATTTTTACCATAGGCATGGCCTTTTCCTTTATTTAACTTTTCTTTCCCTATCTCCTTTGTGTCTTTCAATTTTTCTCTTTTATTTTCTTTTAAGTCTTTTTGAGCTTCATTTGATTTTTCACGGGCATCTTTTAGGCGGTCATCCGCGTCCTTTTTTGTTCCCTTCAAGTCTTTCTCTTGGTCTTTTATCTTTTTTACAACATTCTYTTTCTGYTTATCAAGGTCTTTTTTTGACTGCTTTAAYTCCTGTTTCGCCTTCCCTTTCAACTTATCTTTTCCTAWCTGAGCCATAGACACATTAGAAATAAACATCCCTAAAACAAGTACTAATAATATCTTTTTCATAATTAATTTCATTTATATAGTTTACAAATCCTTTAATAATTCGTCCAGTTTTTCAGACGACTTTTCAATTTCCTTGGCMGATTTTTCCAWACTCACCGCAATAGAGTCTTGCTTTTTAGTKTCTTGCTCAATGGTAGTTTGAAGTTCATCGTTTAATGTCTTGTTTTTTTTATCAGCACAAGCTGTTAACAACAACAATGCAACACAAATGGTAAATAGATTTTTCATTTTAAATTGATTTTTTTAGTTCACAATACTATTAAAACAACTTCAAAAAAAAGGGAAGGATTTAAACTTATAAGAAAAGTTTTCATTGCAATTTACAAAAAAAACAGCAATKKAWSTMMWYYGCKSYWTYGCTCAAATACCATACTTAAAGCTCACAAGCCATTCAAATCTATATACTACACCCCATAACACATCTAACGTTTTATTTATAAACAGCGTAGCTCTTTATTTATATCGATTCTAAAGAGTAAGACATTTAACTATTTTACATCTTGATTGTTTAAAAAACAGGATTTTACCACACCTTCAACAAACTTAGCATTCAAAAACACAAAAACAGTATAGATTACTTGTTTACAACAACTTACAGAATACTTGATCTATGTTAAAAATCGATAAACTGTGAATAAGTCACTACCAATTGTGAATAAGTCTCTCTTATTTATTCAAAAAAAAATGCAATATTTGCATAAGCTACACAAACTACTAACAACAAAAAAAACATAAATGCCAGCAATTGAACCAATTTTACAAGAAAACAAAGGCCGATTTGTAATCTTCCCAATTAAACACCACGATTTATGGGATTGGTATAAAAAACAAGAAGCGAGTATTTGGACGGCTGAAGAAATAGATTTACACCAGGACGTTATAGACTGGGAAACCAAGTTAACCGACGATGAACGCTATTTCATCAAACATATTTTGGCGTTTTTTGCGGCATCAGACGGAATTGTAAATGAAAATCTAGCGGAGAATTTCCTGTCAGAAGTACAATACCCTGAGGCAAAATTCTTTTATGGATTTCAAATTATGATGGAAAACATTCATTCAGAAGTGTATTCCTTGTTGATAGATACTTATGTAAAAAACGAAGTAGAAAAAGCAGAATTATTCACTGCAATTGACCACTTCCCAGCGATTAAAGAAAAAGCAGATTGGGCATTAAACTGGATAGACAGTCCAAGTTTTGCAGAACGCTTAATTGCGTTTGCTGCCATTGAAGGAATTTTCTTTTCCGGTAGTTTTTGTGCAATTTTCTGGCTGAAAAAACGTGGTTTATTACCAGGACTTACGTTCTCTAACGAACTCATCTCTAGAGACGAAGGTTTACACTGTGACTTTGCAGTACACCTACACAACAACCACATTATCAATAAGGTACCGAAAGAACGTATTACACATATTTTAACAAATGCTTTAGACATCGAGCGTGGATTTATTACAGAATCACTACCTGTTAGCCTAATAGGAATGAATTCGAAACTAATGACACAGTATCTAGAATTTGTAACAGACCGCTTACTCCTAGAATTTGGTTGCGACAAAGTTTACAATGTGAGTAACCCGTTTGATTTTATGGAGATGATTTCCCTAGAAGGAAAAACCAACTTCTTTGAAAAACGCGTTTCGGAATACCAAAAAGCAGGTGTAAAAGGAGGCGGTACCGGAGAAATAGGTTTCGATGCTGATTTTTAATTAGCTCCCCAAAAATTCAATAATTCAAAAGTAATTTTCAGCCTCCAAAAGAGACTAATCTAATAATAAAGAAAACATACAATAACAGCATGCTGTTATTGAAAAATTGTATGCTTTAAGTAAATGCACTTAGTGTTAACACAAACACTTTAAGATGCATAAACTGATGGCACCTATCAATAAAAAACTAAAAAACAACGAGGATATGTACGTAGTAAAAAGGAACGGAGGAAAAGAGCCTGTAATGTTTGACAAAATCACATCTAGAGTACGAAAAATGTGCTATGGACTGAATAATCTTGTAGACCCTGTAAAGGTAGCCATGCGTGTGATTGAAGGGCTATACGACGGAGTAAGCACTTCAGAACTAGATAATTTAGCCGCTGAAATAGCTGCAACTATGACCGTACAACATCCAGACTACGCAAAACTCGCTGCTAGAATAGCCGTTTCTAATCTACATAAAAACACAAAAAAATCGTTCTCAGAAGTGATGACGGATTTATACACTTATGTAAGTCCACGTACCGGATTAAAAGCACCTTTATTAGCCGATGACGTACATGAAATCATCCAAAAAAATGCCTCAAAATTAGATTCTACTATCATCTATAACCGTGATTTTAACTATGATTATTTCGGTTTTAAAACATTAGAACGCAGTTATCTTTTAAAACTTAAAGGACAAATAGCAGAGCGTCCACAGCACATGTTAATGCGTGTAGCTATTGGAATTCATAAAGAAGACATAGACGAGGCTATAGAGACCTACGAACTAATGTCTAAAAAATTCTTTACGCATGCCACTCCAACACTCTTCAACTCCGGAACACCAAAACCTCAAATGTCCTCTTGCTTTTTATTACAAATGCAAGGTGACAGTATTGACGGCATATACGATACGCTTAAACAGACTGCAAAAATATCCCAATCAGCAGGAGGAATAGGCCTTTCTATACATAACATACGTGCTACAGGGTCGTATATCCGAGGAACCAACGGAACATCCAATGGAATTGTACCTATGTTAAAGGTATACAACGACACCGCCAGATATGTAGATCAAGGAGGAGGAAAAAGAAAAGGTTCATTCGCCATCTACCTAGAACCTTGGCATGCCGATGTTTTCGATTTTTTAGATTTAAAAAAGAATACAGGTAAAGAAGARATGCGTGCTMGWGATYTRTTTTWTGCGATGTGGATTTCWGATTTATTYATGARACGMGTGSAAGAARATGSMKMWTGGAYGTTGATGTGTCCAAACGAATGCCCGAATCTTTTTGATGTATACGGGGATGAATTTGAAGCATTGTATACTAGTTACGAAAAAGCAGGTAAAGGAAGAAAAACAATTAGGGCACGTTCTTTATGGGAAAAAATACTGGAAGCCCAAATTGAAACAGGAAATCCATATATGTTATATAAGGATGCTGCCAACCGTAAATCCAACCAAAAGAATTTAGGTGTAATTCGCTCCTCCAATTTATGTACGGAAATTATGGAATATACCGCTAAGGACGAAGTTGCGGTATGTAACTTAGCGTCCATCGCTTTACCGATGTTTATAGACGAAAACGAAGCAGGAGAAAAATTCTTCAACCATGATCGCCTGTTAAAAATCACCAAGAAAATCACCAAAAACCTAGACACAGTAATTGACCGAAATTACTACCCTGTTAAAGAGGCCGAGAACTCAAATGTTCGTCACCGCCCAATTGGTATAGGAATTCAAGGGTTGGCCGATGTTTTTATTTTATTACGCATGCCTTTTACAAGTGATGCCGCCAAAAATTTAAATAGTGATATTTTCGAAACTATTTACTTTGCCGCTGTTACCGCCTCTGTGGAATTGGCAAAATCTAAAGAAGCGTATTCTACATTCAAAGGATCTCCTATGAGTAAAGGAGAATTTCAGTTTAATATGTGGAACATCTCAGAAGATGATTTAAGCGGACGATGGGACTGGAAAGCACTACGTAAGGAAGTGATGCAACACGGAACGAGAAACTCTTTACTAGTCGCTCCTATGCCTACCGCTTCTACCTCTCAAATACTAGGGAACAACGAAGCTTTTGAACCCTACACTTCTAATATTTATACGCGAAGAGTTTTATCTGGAGAATTTATTGTCGTAAACAAACACCTACTAGAAGACCTTGTTTCCTTAAAATTATGGGACAACGACATGAAAGAAGATATTATGCGTGCTAATGGCTCTATACAACATATAGATGTGATTCCGCAAGAACTAAAAGACCTGTATAAAACGGTCTGGGAAATGAGCATGAAGGACATTATAGACATGTCACGTCAACGTGGTTATTTTATTGATCAATCCCAGTCCTTAAACTTATTTATGCAAGAGCCAAATTTTGCAAAACTGACTTCTATGCACTTTTATGCTTGGAAATCCGGTTTAAAAACGGGTATGTACTACTTGAGAACAAAAAGCGCCGTAAACGCCATACAGTTTACTGTTTCTAAAAAAAAGGAAGAAGAAAAACCATTATCACCAGAGGAATTAAAAGCGATGTTACTTAACTCGCAAAACAACCCTGATGACTGTGATATGTGCGGGTCCTAAAAACAAACAACCCCTCTCTATTAAATTTGATAACCTCAACATATTAACTATGTTGAGGTTTCTTTATTAAAGCTAAAAAAAACTTAACATTGGAACGCATTGTACTGATGAACACAAGATTACACCCTGTTTTTCTTGTAAAATTAAGTTTTCCAATGTTAAGCTTTCATCATAAAATTGTTATCAACATATAAATTCCTTAATTTTATACTATCAGAAAACAGATTTATTAATTTTAAAACATATAGCCATGAAAGCATTTTTTAGTATTGTAATAGCCTTATTTGTATTAACAGGTTTTGCACAAAAACAACGCGTAGATTACGAAAAAGTAAACAAAACAGTAAAAGCAACATATTATTACCAAGACAACGCAACGATAGAGAAAGTTGGTTTTTTTAACGCCAAAGGCGATATAGACGGAACTTGGACTAGCTACGATTTAGAAGGGAAAATTACTGTAATAGCCAATTATAAAAATGGTAAAAAAGACGGTGTTTGGCAATATTACAAACCTACAGTAATCAATATAGTTACGTATAAAAACAATAAAATTATAGCCGTCCATAAAAAGGAGGTAGCACTATAATAGTCGCAATTAAAATATTTTTCATTTAAGAGTAAAAGGAGCTTAGAAAATTAATCATTTTCAACAGCTCCTTTTTATTTTCCACATTTTGCTAATATCATTTTTAACTCCTGTAACTCTTCTGCGGTTTTCACCGACATTAAATCACGTTGTTTCCCATTGTTTAACAACAAAGCATAGCGCTCTTGACCTATAAAATTACGCTCTTTTACCCCAATTATCATAGCTATTGGAACACAGTCTAAACTCGACTTTTTAAAGATAAATAACCACCCTAAAACCAACGAGGCTATTCCTAAAATAATCCAGAATACCATTAAAGAAGTATCTCCTGTCCTCCASCCTTTTCTAAAAAACAGAATCGAATTAACGAAAGTAAGAATCATTAACATTTTACTCACAAAAAGGCTTGTTTTGACACCATCTTTTATGGAAATTGATTTTTCTATGGGATTGTATTTTATATGCATTGTTATTCTTTTAATAGACGTCCTCCTCTGTAATTTCAGTACTCTCAACAAGAAATTCACTTCATATCTAAAGTAAAAAAAAGCAGCCCTAACGGCTGCTTTTTTTAATAAATAATATTTTAAAAGGTATTAGATCACACCTTGATCTAACATAGAATCTGCCACCTTAATAAAACCAGCAATATTTGCTCCTTTTACGTAGTCTACAAATCCATCTTCTTGTGTTCCGTATTTTTGACAAGCCCCGTGAATAGATGTCATGATTACTTTTAGTTTCTCATCAACTTCTACCTTAGACCAGTTTAATTTCATAGCGTTTTGCGACATTTCTAAACCAGAAACAGCCACACCACCAGCATTTGCAGCCTTTCCTGGAGCAAATGGTACTTTAGCATTAGAAAACGCCGTAATAGCTTCCGGAGTACAACCCATATTAGAAACCTCCACAGCGTATTTAAGACCGTTTGCGATTAATAATTCAGCATCCTCTCCATTCAATTCGTTTTGAATAGCACTAGGCATGGCGATATCACATTTTACTTCCCAAGGTTTTTTCCCTGCTACAAATACAGCTTCTGGGAACTCCTCAGCATATGGAGAAACGATGTCATTATTAGAAGCTCTTAACTCCAATAAGTAATCAATTTTCTCTTCATCCAATCCTGCTTCGTCATAAATATAACCATCAGGACCTGAAATAGTCACTACTTTACCTCCAAGTTCAGTTACTTTTAAAGCAACACCCCAAGCTACGTTTCCAAAACCTGAAACCGCCACTATTTTTCCTTTAAAGGTATCTTTATTGTATTTTAACATATCGTCTGTAAAGTAAGTAGCTCCGAATCCTGTCGCTTCTGGACGGATTAAAGAACCTCCCCAGTWCAAACCTTTACCTGTTAAAATACCCGCATTTTCTTGTTGTAATTTTTTATACATTCCGTACATAAAACCAATCTCACGACCACCAGTTCCAATATCCCCAGCAGGAACATCTGTATTAGGGCCAATTACACGCCATAATTCTAACATAAATGCTTGACAGAAACGCATAATTTCGTTATCCGATTTCCCTTTAGGATTAAAATCAGAACCTCCTTTACCACCACCCATAGGTAAGGTAGTTAAGGCATTTTTAAATATCTGCTCAAAGCCTAAGAATTTAAGGATACTYAAGTTTACACTAGGGTGTAATCTCAGACCTCCTTTATAGGGACCGATGGCATTATTAAATTGGACTCTATATCCAAGATTTACATTCACACTACCTGCATCATCCAACCAGGAAATTCTAAAAGTAAAGATACGATCTGGTTCTACCAATCGCTCAATAATTTTAGCAGCCTCATATTGAGGATTTTCATTATACACAGTCTCTATTGATTCTAAAACTTCATGTACTGCTTGTAAATACTCTTTTTCACCAGGATGTTTGGCTTCTAAATTATTTATAATTTCGTTTGCATTCATAATAATTCCGTAAAATTTGTGTTCAATCTTGAGCTTAAAAATTTGCTTTTAAACCCTTCACAAATCTACTATTATTTTATTTTATTATACGTGATATTTGTTGTTTTAATTACGAATTCTTCAAGAAATCTTTTACAAAAAACCATCTGGTGGCAATTCATCAATAGACTCCTCTAAACTTACCACTTCCTTCTTTATTTCGATGCCTTCTTTAAAGATAACAGCCTTATTTTTACTTCCTTCAATCAATATTTGCAAAGGCGTTTTAAACTTCACATGACGGATATATTCATCTTCAAATTCCGGCACTATTTTATCCAAATATTCAATATCAAAATAGCCATCATTTATAAATGGGTTGATGGTTAAATACCCCACTTTAAACGAGGTTAAATTCTGAAAAAAGTGGGTCCCTTGACTCGGGTCAATCCTAAAGTCATGTAGTCCCGCTTCTATAATTACTTTGGCCGCCGAAATCTGTGGCCAAATTACAGGAATCCCTAACCATCTATCACTAGACCCCCATCGTCCTGGTCCTATCAATATATAGTTTTCGTCGGCCTCCACAAACTTTTTATTCATCTGCTCCACCGCTAGTGCAATTTCACGTGTATTTGAAGAATTAAAGGTAGCTGGTTTTACATACACAATATCCGTAATCCCTTCATACTTCCCATTCCCCAAGGCAGATTCTGAATAAATAATCGTGTCTTTCGTATCAATATCATCCGGTACAATACTCACCTGCGCTGCTGTTTCCGCAATGGGTCTAATTTGTAAAAAACTAAATTCCTTTGGCTGACCCTTAGGCACATCTAATTTTACCGCAAACTCAATTTCTATTGGGTTTTGCATTTCTCGCTGCCCAATTTTCAATAATACCTTTAAAATATCCGCTAACGGAAACGTATCGTATTTTAAAATATGATCAAAGGTCAATACTCTAATCCCATCATGCATTACTCCTGGACGGATCATATTGTTTTGTAAATCGTACGTGGAAGCTACAAACTTTAAGGAACCATGATTTTTTGCTTTCCTAAGACTAATYTTCTTCTTATTYAYRGAYTCRCTKGTAGAMACYWYAYARCTWTYTGGATCCATATCYAATCCATAAAARWAYTTCTGGGTATCTCKYTGTGAWGCMCCTGGAGAYGATAATTGTAATATTTTTTTAGGATGATATGGAGAAAAACGCAAAGTCCTACCGCCTCCTACTATAATCTCTCCTAAGCCCATGGCTATATTCGCAATACCTTCTCTTGGTTTCTCATCACCCAATGGATAAAAATTAATAGACCTAGCCACTCCTGACACGTTTGGATAATACACATCCTCATATTGCTTCCCTATCACCTCCTGTAGAATAACCGCCATTTTATCGTCCTCTATGGAATGTGAAGTCGCTCTTAAATAGGCCTTACTACTCTGAGTAAAGGCAGATGCCATCACGGATTTAACGGCATTACACACCATCGTTAACATCGTACCATCCTCCGTACTCGGCACCATATAGGTAGCAAAAACACCTGCAAAAGGCTGATAGTGTGAATCCTCCAAAACACTGGACGAACGCACTGCTATTGGATTTTTTGCCACTTCCAAATACGCTTGTATATCTTTACGTACCCATTCTGGCAAAGGCTTTGAGATAAACTCTTTTAAAATAGCTTCGTCATCATTGGATTTTGCCACAAACTGTATCAAATCATGTGTGTCCATAAACTCGTCAAATACTTCCGTACTCAACACCACCGTTTGGGGGATAGAAATGGTTACATCCTTGAATTTACTAAATAATTTATTGCGTTTTAAAAACGAATCGATAAAGGCCAACCCTCTACCTTTTCCTCCCAATGCCCCTTCTCCAATTCTAGAAAAGACCAGGTACTCGTCATATCTTTTTCGGTCGAATTTTGCAATAACCCCACGAGAACGATACAGACGATAGGTTTTAATAGCATCAATTAAAAACTCTCTGATTTTTTCTGGATTTTCAAAATCATTGTATTCCACTTCACTAAATAAATCAGCCAATGGAAACAAGGCTCTGGATTTTAACCATTTTGAATACTCACTACGTTCTGCGTGATAAGAAATAGACTCTACGGTAACAAATGACAAGGCTTTTTGAAAATTTTTCAAGTCGTTTACCTTGGCCAATACTTTCATTTGATTGGGATCCCAAAACTCAAAATCACCAAACGAAAAATACTTTATAATATAATTTTTAATCTCCTTTTCTAAGGTTTCAGAATGCTTATACAAAAACTTACCATTCAATTCCAATGCTCTTTTTTCGTTTTTCCTCTCAGAAGACTGAATCAAAAACGGAAAATACCTTCTAAACGAACGTACATATTCCAAAAATATAAACCCCGCTTGAGAATCCTGCTTTCCATTTTTCGAATAAGATACATCAGAAATCACCCCCAATAAATTATGGCGATAACTTTCAAATAAGGACAAACCATCCTCATAGGTAGTCGCTAACAAAATTTTTGGTCTACCACGCATCAATTTCATCCGCCTGTGCTCATTCAATCCTTCTGACATGGAAGCATGGGTTTGTTTTAGGATAATTTTATAAATCAACGGAATATATCGGGAATAAAAACGCAAGGAATCTTCGACTAGTAAAATGGCTTTTACCCCAATTTTATTAATGTCTTTTTCCGCATTCATACGGTCCTCTGTCAACTTGATAATTGCCAAAAAGATATCCACGTTTCCACTCCAATGGAATACATAATCAATCACCTCGTTCTTCTCTGCCTTTAACCTCTTACTCAATTCAGAAGAATAATGACTAAGTGCTGCAATAGGCACCAAAGGAAACGCTTCTTTAATCTGCTCTGCTGTCTCATAAGCCTTATAACTCTCAATATCCAGCCATGTAATAATCAAATCTATCTTATGAGATTTCATCAATTTAATGGCCCTTTTTGCAGAATTTGCATGGATAAAACTAGGAGGATAGCGCAGGTGTAAATCCGTATATTCGTTAAAAATACGCTCTTCTATACGCCCGTCTTCTTCCAATCCATAATAATCGTAATTAGAACATACAATTAGCACCCGCTGAATACGGTTTTGCATTAATTGATTAAACTCAAACTCCTGAAATTCGTAAGTACGTAGATTAGGTAATTCTCTTTTTTCTATTTCCATTCTTATACATTTTTATAGACATAAAACCACACGTTACCTCCGACACAATTCACTTCAATTTTACATCGCTATACTGATTGCAATATAAGATATAATCAACAAAAATACAGGGGGATTTTTGTTGGTTTTTTTTTGAATTAATCATCATAAAGCATTTCACTAAGAAATAAAAAAACATCAAATCTTAACGCGACAAAACATCTATAAACCACAAGAACAAAGAGTTATTTTTATTATAGTACTTTATATCGTACCTTTGCACGTACTATATAATAGATAATTCTTAAAACCAACCACATGCAAATCACGACAACATCAGATTTAAGGAAAAATTTAAAGTCAAAACTAGACATCGTTTCAGWAGATAAAGAAACTGTTGTTATCCACAGAGCGGGACAAGAAGACATTGTAATGATAACTTTAACCGAGTTCAATTCCTGGGTAGAGACAAACTATTTAATGTCTAGTGAGACAAACAGAAAAGCACTAATAAAGGGAGTTCAAGAAGTAAAAGAAGGAAAAACAACAAAAATAGACATCAACTCTTTATGGAAATAGAATTCTCCGACCAGGCATTAAAAGACTTAAAATACTGGAAAAAAACACGGAATCTAAAGACCCAACGTCGAATCTCCGACTTATTAATCGCCATTACAGCAAGCCCCTTTGAAGGGGTAGGAAACCCTGAAAAACTAAAACATCAACTTACAGGCTATTGGAGCAGAAAAATAACCAAAGAGCACCGTATTGTGTATTTACCAATGATCGAAAAAAACACAATAATTGTAATTTCTTTAAGGTTTCATTACTCTTAGTTAATCTACATTCACAAAAAAAGGCCGCCAATGGCGACCTTCATTATTCTATTATAAAGCTTAGTTTACACAATTCCTTGTGCCAACATAGCGTCTGCAACTTTTACAAAACCTGCAATATTTGCTCCTCTTACATAATCTACATACCCATCTTCTCCGGTACCATATTTTAAACAAGATTCATGGATATCTGCCATAATTTGTTTTAAACGTGTATCCACTTCCGCACGAGTCCAGTTGATACGTAACGAATTTTGAGACATTTCTAAACCAGAAGTAGCAACACCACCAGCATTAGATGCTTTTCCTGGAGCATATAATATCTTTGCTGCGTGGAATGCAATTACTGCTTCAGGAACACTCGGCATATTAGCCCCTTCACTTACACAGATACATCCATTTGCGATTAATACTTTAGCCGCTTCTTCATCTATTTCATTTTGAGTAGCACATGGTAAGGCCACCTCACATTTTACAGACCAAGGTTTTTCTCCTGCTATAAATTTAGCCGATGGATACTCCGTTACGTATTCGATAGCTCTTCCACGTCTTTCGTTTTTCAAAGCCATAATAAACGCTAATTTATCAGCATCTATACCATCTGCATCATATATATATCCAGACGAATCAGAAAAAGTAACCACTTTACCTCCTAATTCTGTTGCTTTTTCAATCGCAAACTGAGCTACGTTACCAGCACCAGAAACAGTCACTATCTTCCCTTTTAAAGAATCCTTTTGAGTCTCCAACATACTTTGTGCAAAATACACTGTTCCGTATCCTGTAGCTTCCGGACGAATTAAAGAACCACCCCAAGAAATTCCTTTTCCTGTAAGTACTCCTGTAAATTCATTTCTCAATTTTTTATACATTCCAAACATATAGCCAATCTCACGACCACCTACTCCAATATCTCCTGCTGGAATATCAGTATTTGGGCCAATATGACGGAACAATTCGCTCATAAATGACTGACAAAAACGCATGATTTCGTTATCTGTCTTCCCTTTTGGATCAAAATCTGAACCTCCTTTACCACCACCCATCGGCAATGTGGTCAACGCATTTTTAAATACTTGCTCAAAAGCCAAGAATTTTAAGATGCTCAAATTTACTGTTGGATGAAAACGCAAACCTCCTTTATAAGGTCCAATGGCCGAATTCATTTCTATACGATACCCTCTATTTACTCTAATTTCTCCAGCATCATCTACCCAAGCTACACGAAATGTTATCACTCTTTCTGGCTCTACCATTCTGAGTAATAAGTTTTTTCCGCTATAAATCTTTTTTCCAGCGATATAAGGAATTACCGTGTCAGCAACTTCCTGTACTGCTTGCAAAAATTCCGGTTGATGTTGATCCCTAGATTGGATCAAGTCCATAAAAGCTTTAATTTTAGATTCCATAATTTTCTATGTTATTTATTCCTATAATTATAATTTACATGACAAAAGTAAATTAAATATTGAGGAATTGATAATTTTAGCTCTTTTTTTTGAGTACAGATTAATTCTTAATATTATTCCAAATATTCATCATGCCAAAATCATAAAAAATAATTATAAAGTCGTATTTTTGCCGCTTAACTACGATAGAAATGTTAGATAAAATAACAGCCTTAATTGGAGAAGCAAAGGCTTTTAACGCCACTTCGAATGATGAAATTGAAGCTTTTAGAATTAAATTCTTAGGTAAAAAAGGAATCTTAAACGATTTATTTGCTGAATTTAAAAACGTAGCTCCTGCTGAAAAAAAAGATTTTGGTCAAGCTTTAAATACACTTAAGAAAGAAAGTGAAGCCAAAGTAGCCTTTTTAAAAGAGCAATTGGAGAGTAAGGATGAGCAGCAAGGATTTTTTGGTGACTTAACCAGACCCTCTGAACCTATTGAATTAGGAGCACGTCACCCTATTTCTATTGTTAAAAACCAAATTCTGGAGGTGTTTTCTCGTATCGGATTTACGGTATCTGAAGGCCCAGAAATAGAAGATGACTGGCATAACTTTACCGCTTTGAATTTACCGGAATATCACCCTGCTAGAGACATGCAGGACACCTTTTTTATAGAAAAAGACCCAGATATTTTATTGCGTACACATACCTCATCCGTACAAGTGCGCTATATGGAAAACAACAAACCACCT
>NVSD01000051.1 GCA_002401105.1 Flavobacteriaceae bacterium
AACCCCTTCATACGTTTTGATGTAAGTGATATCGGTGACCCACGCAATATCTGGCGCAGCCACATCAAACTGGCGATTCAGGGTGTTGTGGTTATTTATATAATGACTTGGTAACAGTTTTAAAAAACAAACAATGAATAACAAAACAAAAAAAATGATGGTTTTTATTGGCGTCTTTGCCACGGTTCTTATTACTATCGTAATGATGGATGATTTTGTAACTGTTTTTATGGAGGGTTGGAATAATCCGAAGTAAGTGGTGCTTTTAGAGCCTTAATAGCTATCTGTTTTAATAAATACTGATTTTAACAGAGTGAAATTCAGTTGGTATAGCTGCTATTTGTGAAAGTTACCAATTATTGGTATCTTTGGTGAAAATGTTGCTATTATGACTAAAAACACATCCATATCCTTAGGGAATCACTTCGATTTTTTTGTAAAACAACGTATAGAAGAAGGTAGGTTTAAAAATGTAAGTGAAGTGATACGAGCAGGTCTAAGACTTTTAGAAGATGAAGAAAGCAAAGTTGTTCTGTTAAAAAATGCAATTCAAGAAGGGATAAATAGTGGAATCGCGATTGATTTTGACCCTGAAAAACATCTCGAATCTCTAAAAGCGGGAAAGTTTAATGGCTAGTTATCGACTGACCAATAAAGCGGTAGATGATTTATCTCAAATATGGAAATATACGGAAGCAGKTTGGTCAGAAAAACAAGCTGATAGTTATTACCAAATACTTATCGTCACGTTTCAAGAAATTGCTGTTTCTCCAAATTCGGGAAGGAATTATTCAAATGTGCTTGAAAATTTATTAGGATTTAAAGTAAATAAGCATATCGTGTTTTATAGAATTATTRGTGAGGACAGCATTGAAATTACGAGGGTTTTACACGAGCAAATAGATCTTAAAAATAGACTAATGGAATAATTTGTTTATTTCTATTAATTGAACATATCTTCTTTTTTAGCAATTGGTAAAGTGGCAATTAGAACTAAAAATAAATCACCTACATTAGCAAATCACTACTAACAAATATGTATATGATACAGCTAATTACAAACTTACTTATAGGATTCATCATCCTAATACACCTTTATATTTTATGGTTCGAAATGTTTGCTTGGGAAAGCAGAGGGCCTAAAGTATTTCGAAATTTCCCAAAGGATTTATTTCCAAAAACAAAAACCATGGCAGCCAATCAAGGACTGTACAACGGTTTTTTAGCGGCTGGCCTGGTTTGGTCATTTTTTATTGATGATACCTCCTGGAGCCAAAACATTGCCATTTTCTTTTTAGTTTGCGTGGCTGTGGCAGGAACTTATGGAGCACTTACGGCTTCTAAAAAAATATTTTTTGTTCAGAGTGTACCAGCTTTGCTTGCTTTGTTGTGTATCTTTCTACAAAATTAAATTCAAACAGATGCCAGCATTAATTATAGCCGAAATAGAAATTCACGATTTAGCACAATACGAAAATTATAAAAAATTAACACCAGCCACCATCGCAGCTTATGATGGAAAGTTTGTGGTGAGAGGAGCCGAAGCCGAAACCTTGGAAGGAGATTGGCAAGCTAAGAGAATTGTAGTCCTAGAATTTCCTAGTGTGGCAAGAGCCAAGGAATGGTGGAATTCGGATGCTTATGCCGCACCAAAAGCCTTGCGTCACAAAATTTCAACTGGAAAAATGATTGTTGTCCAGAGTGTATAACCGAATTTTGAGAGTATACTTTATGGAATGTTGATAGAATAACCACGCACTCAAACACAAGATATTATAAAAGGAAATCGCTAAGTTATTTTGACTGAAAGATCCTCAACAAACAATTAGCAATACGGCTTATCCTGTAGTTCTTGTTATTCAGCTAAAAAAGATGTTTCCAAGGCTAAGTATACTGTATATTCCTACTTAATTAGGAGAGCTATAAAACAAGCAAACCTTTCACTTAACACATACAACAGCTGTATTTATAATAAATGAGCGGCAACACACTTAATAATTACAATAAAAAAAYGAATCATTTTAATAGTAGAAATTCACTCCCATTACTCATTTTACTTTTAATAATTACAGCTGGATGTAAGCAAATAAAAGACAAAGAAGAAAAGGCGCCTAATATTATTATCTTTTTCACTGACGATCAAGGTTATTCGGATGTAGGCTGTTATGGWGCACAAGGGTTTGAAACACCACAGATGGATCAATTGGCGGCATCAGGAATTAAATTCACCAATTTTTATGTGCCTGCGACTGTTTGTACGCCTTCAAGGGCTGGTCTTTTAACGGGAAGATATCCTAAAAGGAGTAATCTTCACAGCGGAGTTCTTTCTCCGTATTCAGAAGGAGGCCTTTCTCCCGAAGAGTTTACCATCGCAGAAATGCTCCAACAAAATAATTATACAACGTCATGTATTGGAAAATGGCATTTGGGACACAAAGAAGAATTTATGCCTAATAATCAAGGGTTTGATGAGTTTTATGGTGTTCCTTATTCAAACGATATGGATAATTATTATTATGAATGGAATAAATTTCAATCACCTCCGCTCCCTTTTTACAGAAATACTACTTTAATAGAGAGTGGTCCAGATCAACGCTTTTTGACAAAAATGTACACAGAAGAAACGGTTCGTCAGATMAAAAAYAGAACWGACAAACCTTTCTTTATTTATCTAGCWCATAATATGCCACATACACCCTTACATGCTTCTCCACAATTTAAAGGGAAAAGTGAATTGGGATTGTACGGAGATGTTATGATGGAATTGGATTGGAGTCTWGGAAAAATAATTGAAACGTTGAAAGAWGAAGGTATTTACGAWAAYACATTATTTATATTCACTTCCGATAATGGGCCAGAAATAGGTACTGCAACGCCACTTAGAGGAAAAAAAGCGGAGACATGGGATGGAGGTCAACGTGTACCAGGAATCATGGTTTGGCCCAATAAAATTCCCGCAGGAAAGGAAAGTAGTCAAATAGTGAGCACCTTGGATATTTTTCCAACGCTAGTAAATGTTTCAGGTGGTACACTTCCCGAAAATTTGGTGCTTGATGGAATCAATCTTCGTGATTTTTTAGAAGCTCCAGAAAGTATAGTACTACCAGAACGACCTTTTTATTATTATGCAAGGAATGGAGATATAGAAGCTATCAGATATGGAAAATGGAAGCTGCACATTAAAAAATCCAAAGGGTGGAATGAAAAAATAAAAGGAGTATTTAAAGTAGCGCTTTACAATTTGGAATCGGATATTTCAGAAACTAAAAATGTAGCAAAAGATCAGCCAGAAACTGTAGAAAAACTAAAAAAAATAATTCAAAAGTTTGAGTTAACAATATAATATGTAATAATTATTTTGGTGTAAATAAAATTTAAGTTAAACAGTAGAAAAACACAAACTGAATTAGTTTAGGGGTTTAATTTTTACCAATGGTAATTGTTTTACTGTTGTTTAGCTAAAAAAGTGAAAATGAGATCAATTATAGTGTATTTTCATACTTTATATCAAACACTATTTTTCTGTATTTATGACCTCACAAACTTCCTCCCCAAGACTTCATGTAGTAGATGCCATCAGAGGATTGGCCATTGTATCCATTATGTTATTACACAATTTGGAACATTTTGATGTGTATTTTTTACCACCTAATTTACCAGATTGGATGGTGTCTTTTGATAAAATATTATGGGAAGGACTGTTCTTTATTTTTGCAGGTAAGTCCTATGCTATTTTTGCATTGTTATTTGGATTGACTTATTATATTCAGACAGAAAATCAAGCTAAAAAAGGAAACGATTTTAGACTTCGTTTTGCGTGGAGATTGCTATTATTGTTTGTTTTTGGTCTTATAAATTCAGCTTTTTTTCAAGGTGATATTCTAACTATTTACGCTGTTTTTGGAATTTTATTGATTCCTACTGTTAAATGGAGTACTACCTTTTTGTTTGTAATTGCAATTATTTTATTGATACAACCACTAGAATGGTATTATTTGTTGCAAGCTACAAAAACACCTGATGCTGTAATTGCGAATCCTATTTCTTGGACTTATTTCGGTAATATGGAGGCTTATATAAAAGGAGACTCGTTTATAGACACGGTCGTTGGGAATTTGACCAATGGAAAAATTGCGGTCATAAGATGGAGTTACGAAAACGGTCGATTTTTCCACATTCCAGCCCTCTTTATTTTGGGTATGTTAAGTGGGCGTAAAAAACTATTTGTACTGTCAGATACTAACAAGTTGTTTTGGAAAAAGACATTGCTTATTTCGAGTGTTCTTTTTATTCCTTTGTATTTGTTGCAAAAAAACATGGCCGATTTAATTCATAGTAAAATTATATTAAGATCCGCCCAGATAATTGAAACATCTTGGACCAACATGGCTTTTATGGTGGTAATTATTGCTGGTTTTGTGTTGCTTTTTCAATTAAAATGGGGGCATAAAATATTGAATATGTTTTCCGCAATTGGAAGTATGAGTTTAACAAACTACATAGTACAATCCATTTTAGGAGCTACTATTTATTATGGATTTGGGTTGGGAATGTACAAACATACAGGTGCTACTTATAGCTTTATTATTGGAACGGTATTGGCTATTTTAATGGGGGTACTTTCTGCTTGGTGGATGAAACATCATAAAAGAGGTCCTTTAGAACAACTATGGCATAACGCCACTTGGCTTGTTAAAAAGTAGCTGAAGACAAGGCATTGCACCTCTCGTATCTAAGGTCTCACAACTCATTTCAAACAAATCATCCTAGGACTAGTCCTTATCTCAACCCATACAAATACTTGGTTTTCTATTTGTTTAACGAGTTTTGTAATCTATTAATTTAAAAAATAATATGATGAAAAATGTGGTTTGTTTACTAATGCTATTCACGGGAAGTCTATTAATTGCTCAAGAAAAAAACACAGACATTTCTGGAGTCTTTGAGTTTGAAACCGAAACTATAGATTATGGAAAAATCCTTCAAAACGAAGACGGCTACCGTGAATTCAAATTTAAAAACATTGGAAATGCCCCTATTACAATTAGCAATATTAAAAGTAGTTGTGGATGTTCTGTAGCTGAAAAACCTAGTAAACCTATAATGCCAGGAGAAAACGGAAGTATTCGAGTAAAATATGACACCTATCGTTTGGGTGGGTTTTCAAAAACGTTTATGATTCGTTCGGATGCGCAGGACAACCTAAAAAAGGTTAGAATAAAAGGAAATGTAGTATCCTCTGCAATTGCCCAAAACTAATTCGTTTCAAATTAAATAGATTGTCTGTTTAAAAAAAACAACACCCGTTCCTTTCATCTTATGCATTTGGATGGGTGTTTAGTTCAATTAACTTTGTGGAATTTTAACTATATTAAGCATTCAAATGTGCGCTATGTTAAAACGATTGTTATTTTTTATCTTTCTTTTTGTGACCATTTCTTTACAAGCACAATTCAAATTTACGGGTGCTGTAAGTGAAGAGTTTTTTGGGACAAATAGCTATTTAATTTGTATCGAAGATTATAGAAAAAGTCACGTGTTTCAAACCGAAGATATTCTGCAAGAGTCTTCCATAGACTCACTGGGGTATTTTCAGTTTACAGGAGAKTTTCYTTCTCCTGAAAATAGATTGTATAAAATTTATGTAGATACATGTGAGGCAAATATTTCCAATGCATCCCATTTACTCAAGCAATGTGAATTTAGTACAGAAATCATTTTTATTGCCAATAATACCGATACCATTCATTTTCCTTTAAATGGCCTGTCTCAAATGTTTTGTGATGTGGTGTTCTCCAGAGGGCAAAATAATTCCATACAGAAAATAGATTCTATTCAAGAACAATTGCTGGGCCCCTTGCACGAAGTGAAAAATGATACGCAACGGAACATAGTCTTCCAAAATTATTTTTATAAAAYTCAAGAATTTGGACGCTCATTTAAAGAGCCATTGGTAGAATTATACACCTATAATTTATATGCTAATTCCACATCCTTTAGTCGTGAGTTTTATTTAGAAGACCTTAAAAAATCGGACTATTATACACAATTGCTTGAAAAATTGGAACAGAACTATCCGACAGCATCTTATGCTTCTCAATTTAAAAACGATTTAATTAAAGATCAATATCCATTGTTGATCAGTTCTAATAATTATTATAAAACGGGAATACTTCTGTTGGTAATATTGTTACTGGCTTCCCTAATAATGAATGTAATACTATTCAAAAAAAGAACAGTAAAAACACCACGAATCGATTATACTCAGGTCTTATCTACTCAAGAACAAAAGGTATTTAGGTTGATGCATGAAAAAAAATCCAATAAAGAAATAGGAAACCAACTGTTTATAAGTCTTAGCACTGTAAAAACGCATATCAATGCTATTTACAACAAACTTTCCATCGCATCTAGAAAAGAAATAGCGACGTTTTTTGAACCACTATAGAACCATTTACTAGAATTTTGTTAAATCTTATTTTAGTATTTTCTAAAATAAGATAATAACATATCTTTGTACTATGGAAAAAAACACAACATGTATTCGAATTGCTGCGGATCAGCATCAAATTAACCAGTGTAAACAGACAATACATAGTTTAAATGACACCATTATATTACTGTCAAAAGCGCTGAATTTAGCAGGGAACGAGGTGCGTTTAAAAATTCTTTTTCTTTTGCATCAGGAAGCAACATTATGTGTGTGTGATTTGAGTGATGTTTTAGAGATGAAAGTTTCAGCTATTTCTCAACATTTACGRAARTTGAAGGATGGTAATATTATTGTATCAACCAGAAAAGCACAAACTATTTACTATAGATTAGCTCCGGATTATGCCCAATTATTTGCACCTTACTTTACATTAATTAACAGCAATAATATACTGTCTTATGAAGGCAAATAAAAGCATTATTGGTGCTGGAATACTATCGGCGGTWGCTTCTTCCTTATGTTGTATAACGCCCTTGTTAGCCATTCTTTCTGGAAGCACTGGCTTTGCAAGTACGTTTGGATGGATGGAGCCCTTTCGTCCTTATTTGATTGGTTTTACGGTATTGGTTCTTGCATTTGCATGGCTTCAACAACTTAAACCGAAAATAGCATCTGGGTCGGATTGTGATTGTGAACTTTCCGAAGCTGCTTCTTTTTTTCAAGGGAAAATATTTTTAGTAATCGTCACCGTTTTTGCGGGCGTTATGTTGGCATTTCCCTATTTTTCTGCTTCTTTTTACCCGAAAAATAAGAGTGAAATTAATGTACAAAAACAGTCAGATGTACAGCAAATAAATATTTCCATAATAGGGATGACCTGTGTCGCTTGTGAAGCTCATGTGGATCATCAAATAAACGAATTAGACGGAATTATTTCTGTGAAAACTTCTTATGATAGCGCGAACACTTTAGTGATTTTTGATCAAAGTAAAACAAATGTAAAACAAATAGAAGCGGCCGTAAATATCACAGGATATACTGCTGTTTCTATTGCAAAACAATAATAAATGAAAATTCAATTACAATCCACCATAACTTGTCCCAAATGTGGACATAAAAAAGAGGAGACAATGCCTACAGATGCATGTCAATTTTTTTACGAATGTGAACAGTGCAACACTGTTTTAAAACCAGCTGCAGGTGATTGCTGCGTGTATTGCACTTATGGAACCATTCCATGTCCTCCAATACAAGAAAATAATAGTTGCTCTGATAGCAGTTGCTGTTAAAGAAGGATGTTATTTTTTATAAAAAATAAACAAATAAACTTAAATTATTAGCCTACTTTTATATTCGAAATAATTGCTATTTACAATGAATATAGAAAGGCTTTTTTATTGGCTAGAAAAACGAAACGGAATAAAATATTTAGGTATCGCTTTTTGTTTGATTTCTGCAGGTTTGAGCGCACAGGAATTTCGTAATATAAAATGTTATGAGAAAGAAACAGGAACGGCTATTTTAAAAGAAGGTACYTGGCTTAAAAAAGATAGAAGAAGAAATAAAACGGCTTGGATAACAGCAAATGCATTCAATTTATCTTCCGAAAAAGGATTTGAAAAGTATCAAACAATTGGTCAAATTAGAGATTTTTATGCATGGTTTGATGCGGAACGAATTCAACAAGGAAGGCATTTTAAAAGTGCCGGAATAGCAGGTATTGCTGCCAGACAATTGTCCAAAGTAGACAATGGGTTGATTTGTTTTTTTATCGTTAGAAATTCAGAATTGAAACGTTTTGTAAACGACGGTTCTAAGCAAGTCTTTGAATTTGCTTTTCCGCTGATGCGTGAACGCTATTTTTCCAAAGACATACTGTCAAAATCAGAAGCTGTTATTTGGGATATAAACAACGGTAAACATGAACAATGCGAGGTGTTACGTTCCTTGTATCAGAATCTTTCTACCAAAGCTTTTCATCGTCTAGAAAAAATGGCAAAAGGAAAAGGTATTTTTAAATTTGGTGTTCCTAAACGATTGCGTTTTCAAGGGGATTTATCCAATTGTGAGCATCGTTTTCGTCATGGAGCAACAGTACTTCTAAGAGAATATGATGGGCGATAATAAATCGATATTTTGAGACTGTTTATTATGGGATACACCCATATTTTACGTATTTTCGTAGCATATGAATCTTCATAATTTTTTAAACTCAATAATACCATTTCCGCCAGAACAATTGCAAATTATTAGAAATGCTTTTGAAAAGGAAACCTTTTCCAAAGGACATCGCCTAATAAACGTGGGAGAGACTTGTAAAAAATTGTATTATCTAGAAACAGGCTTAGCCCGGAGTTATTATTCTAATGACAAAGGGAAGGAAATTACGGTTTGGTTTTTTAATGATAATAATTTCCTAGTAGGAATGGATAGTTTTTTTAATCAACAACCAAGTATCTACGCAACAGAATTACTAGAGGATTGTACCTTGTATGCCATTTCCTACGAAAAACTCCACGATTTATTTGACCAATACCATTTGATGGAGCGTTTTGGTCGTGTGTTAATTACACAAATTATGGGAGCTATGGTAGACAGATTATCGGCAATCCAATTTCAAACAGCCCAAGAACGCTACGATTTTATGTTAAAAACATACCCTAAAATTGTGTACAGAGCACCTTTAGGAACCATCGCTTCTTACCTCGGAATCACTCAGGAAACACTCAGTAGAATCCGTTCAAAACACTAAGTCTTTTGTACAGCTCCGTTTTTTGAATCTCTCCGCTCTACTCTATTTTCTCTATTCTATTCTCTCTATTCTTTTTCATTCTCTCTACTCTTTTTCAATCACGCTAGTCCTTTGTCCCTTGAGTCCCTACTCTTGACTCCTATGTCTATTTCAGCTCTCTTTTTGATTTATGTCAAAAGATTATAGCTACACTCAAGTTACATTTGCAAACCAAAAGAAAGGTTGGATTTAAGTGATGTAGAAATGAGAGATATAATAAGAGTAGTTATTTTTGTTTGCTTGTTGTTTGTTACCGGAAGTTTTACAGGCCTGGCACAAGAACAAGTAAAAGAATTACAGGGATTAATAGATGCGGCCTTCCATAAAAGTGCCACTTTAAAAATAAATAATTTGAGTATAGAACAGACTCAAATTGATAGAAAATTAGCCACCAATACATTCTTACCGAAATTTACGTTAAGCGCAGGCTATACGCGATTGAATGAGGATGTTACTTTTGACGAGAATTTAATTACACTTTTAAAAGGGACGGAAAAATTGTTAATAAAAGAAGCTATTGGCGTCCCTTTTAATACTCCCTTACCTACTGGAATTCCTACCAGCGATATACCGCCATTATTGGATAAAAATGTACTCAAAGCTTCTTTGGGAATGGAGTGGGTATTATTTAGTGGTTTTAAGGTGTCCAATGCTATAAAAGCCACCAAACACAAGGAGAAAGCACAAGAATATGCGGGGCTTACTTCTAAAACGAACGTTGTAATTGCCGTGAGTGATGCTTATTATAAGTTAGCATTGGTACAAGCATCAAAAAAAGTGTTAGAAAGCAGCGAAAACTACTTAAATATACAGGAGAAATTTGTGASTGCTGCCATTAAAAACGGCTTRGCTATTCCTATAGACAGACAAAAAATCACACTCGTAAAACATCGCTTGGAAGTAAAGAAAATAGATATTTCTAATAAGGAACAGTTGCTTGTAGCATTRCTACATCAACTTACAAATAWACCCGTAGCACAATTAGCACAACTACAACCRCAACTTATTAACCTGAGGGAAAATTCAGAGGTATCAACCAAAAAACGAAGCGAAGTATTGGCTTTGGAAGAAGTAATTATTGCTACAGAATACCAACGAAAAATAGAACGCAACGAATTTATTCCTAAAATTGCTGCCAAAGGGCATTACGAATTTATAGAAGACGATTTGTCTCTTTTAGACCCACAGTGGTATATAGGAGTGGGGATGAAATGGTCGGTTTTTGATGGATTTACCTCAAAAAATAAGGCGAAGAAAATTCAGTACAGCAAACTTAAATACGAAGCGCAATTAACAGAAGCAACCGAGTTGATTCGTTTGAATGAAACCAAGGCTACCTTGTCTTTAAATACCATACAGCAGCAAATTGTTATGATACAGCAGGAAGTGATTTTGGCAGAAAAAATGTATCATTTTGTAAACAAACAATATAAAAACGGCTTGACCAGTATTACGGATGTAATGGATGCATTGAACGATGTAGAAAAATCTAATTTTAACCTTCAAACTGCTTTTTATCAACAGCAAAAAGCGCGCTTAGAACTACGTCAAGCAAAAGGACTTATTTACTAATTACAGCATATCAATAATGAAAAACAAACTAAAATATATCTCAATTTTATTTACAATTTCTAGTGTACTTGTAAGTTGTGGACCTGAAGAAATTACAGAATTAAGAGGGAAAGTAAAGTTTGAGACGCTTTCTGTGACCACAAAAATACCGGGTAGAATAGCGTCCTTATTTGTAACTGAAGGGCAACAAGTAAAAGCAGGAGACACCTTGGCTATTATAGATGTRCCAGAAGTGGCSGCTAAATTAGCGCAAGTTGCAGGAGCTATTAAAGCAGCTCAAGCACAACTTTTAATGGCATATAATGGTGCTACCAACGAGCAAATTRCMCAAATAGACGGGAAATTAGATGCGGCAAAAGCTCAGCTGAATTTTGCSAAAGAATCGTTYAATCGTGTACRTAATATGTTTAAAGATTCATTRGTMTCTTCTCAGAAACTGGATGAGATTCGTATGAAATTAAACATGGCTAAAGCACAAGTAAAGGCTATAGAGGCTAAAAAACAAGACGTATTAAATGGAACTCGTAAAGAAATWATAACCCAAGCAAAGGGACAATTAGCACGTGCAAAAGGAGTGGAACAGGAAGTGTTAGTAGCTACGGGAGAACAATATATTATAGCTCCTGCGGACATGTCGATAGAGACCATCACCTTGCATAAAGGCGAATTGGCAACACCAGGATATACCTTATTTAATGGCTACGAATTGAGTAGTTTATAYTTCAGGTTTACGGTAAATGAAGCCAAGGTGTACGACTATAAAATAGGACAAGCATTACAGGTRGTAAACCCGTATACWAAAAAGGAATTTCCCTGTAAAATTATCGCSATTAAACAATTGGCTCGCTATGCGGATATTACTAGTACATCACCTTTGTATAAGTTATCGGAAGCTATTTACGAATTGAAATTAGCTCCTTTGGAAACCATTGTAACGGGCGATTTGTATTTGAATGCAACCGTGTTAATTCAATAAATGATGAAGCAATTTGTACAGTTACTAAAAGTTGAATTCAGTAGAATTTTCTCTAATAATGTGTTAATGGCCATCTTTTTTGGTGCGCCTTTATTGTATGGTGTCCTGTTTGGATACGTGTACAAACAAGCYAAAGTATTGGATTTACCTATTGTTTTAATAGATCAGGACATGAGTCCTATGAGTGATAAAATCACCGATGCTTTGCATGATAATGAAACACTTAAAATTGTTGAATTTAAGGCAGGAACGGAAGATATAGCCTCCTTAATGCCAAGTAWTGGCTATGCRGCAGTGATTACCATTCCCAGTAATTTTGAAGCTGATATATTCCAAAAAAGATATCCAGAAGTTCGCATAGATTTAAATATGTCGAATRTCCTGAATGCTAATTTTGCGAGTAARAGTATTATGARWGTWYTGGGAACTTTAAAGGCTGGGATWGAAATTGAARGCCTGAAAAARCAAGGAATGCATCCTGCTCAAGCCTTAAAATCATACGAACCTTTTAAGACWAATTTCAATAAATTATACAACTCATCAGGRAATTAYACCATTTTTATGATGCCTGGATTGATGGGWGCCATCATGCAACAAATYATATTTTTAGGGTTGGCATTGGTGTTTGCAAGAGATTTTGAAGATGGATATTTTAAGGTACTGATTCAGAAAAACAACAGTGTTTTTTATCAAGTATTACTAAAATTGACTCCTTTTATTGGCTTGACAATTATTGTATGGGCCGCCGTTGCTTGCTTTATACCCTATTTTAACATAGATGTGGATGTGTTTAATGGCCCTATGCTGTTATTGGCAACACTTTTATCATTGGCAGCCATGGCTATAGGAATGTTATTTTCAGTGGCGATTCCAAACCAATTAAAAGCAACCGAATTATTGATGGTAATTTCTACCCCAGCATTTGTGTTGAGTGGATTTACATGGCCAATATCTGCCATGCCCGGGTTTATCCAAAATATTGCTCAAATAATCCCACTGACTCATTTTTTAGAAGGTTTTAAAAAAATAGCCATTTATGGAGGGTCTTATGGAAACATACAAAACGAAATTCAAGCATTACTGATCATCTGTTTTATTGGATTTGCAAGTATTTTAATACTATTGAAAATCAAAATGAAAATACAATTTAAAAATATCACATAAGAATCCCCAAATTAAGAATTAAAAATTAGGCGAATTAGTACTATAATACAGCGTTAATGTTCAAATCACTTTGTAAAATAGGAAACTCATTTTCTCACTAAATCGCCTTTTTTTTCTTTTCATTACAAAAATAGAAGTATTATTTCTATTTTTATCATCTTTATAAACCACTTTTTCTAGATGATATGTTTACACAACTAAAAAAAATTATAGCTTCTCAATCCACAGGTAAAAAAGTGCTCCTGCTTTTTGTACTTACTAATTGTATTTATGCCTATATGTTATTGGTGAGTATTCCAAAAACATTGGAATTTACCCCCGATTTTAAGCTTTTAGACATGATGCCGCTGGGCTATGACCTAGACTTTGTAAAAGGCTTGTTTGATGCTTTAGGAAGTAAAGGACGTGCTGTGTATCTGAGTCACCAACTCCCTGTTGATTTTATATACCCATTATTGTTTGGAATTGGCTATTGTTTGCTGATGGCCTACTTACTAAAAAAAATAAACAAGTACTCTTCAAATTTTTTTCTACTTTGTTTGTTACCTTTAGTAGTATGGATTGCTGATTATTGTGAAAACCTAAGTATTATTTATATGCTAAATAACTACCCTACAATATCAGAAAGTACTGTAGGTATGAGTTCGTTTTTCTCACTAGTAAAAAGCATGACTACCACCGTTTATTTTGTGGCGTTATTAATCGTACTTGTTATTGTTGGGATTAAAAAGATACGGAAATAACTTATTTTTTCTCAATAGGTAATTCGTGCTTAGAACCCCATTCGGTCCAAGAACCATCATACACTTTTATATTTTTGAGCCCCAGTTCTGTTGCTGCCAAWGCCAATACGCAGGCGGTCACTCCAGAACCACAGGTAAAAACAAGGGCTTTTTCCTTTGTTTCTTTTAACGTAAAAATAGTTTCTAAGTCGGAAGTAGGAAGTAAAATCCCGTCTTGTTGTACGCTTGTAAAAGGCATACTTTTAGACGATGGAATATGGCCACTACGCAAGCCATCTCTTGGTTCTGGGACGCTTCCGTCAAACCTATCTTCGGCTCTCGCATCTAAAATAAGTGTGCTGTCATCATGTAGTTTAGATAGTACATCCGACGAATCATAGAAATAATTCTTTGAATAGTTGGCTTGGAAATTCCCGGATTTCATTGATGCATCTTGGCGTTTTTCAACCGAATATCCTGCTTTTTCCCAAGCGGGAAGTCCTCCGTCCAATACCATTACATTTTTATGTCCCATGGCTTTGAAAAGATACCATGCACGCGCACTGGAATAAATACCGATACGGTCGTAAATCACAATAACGCTATCCCTATTAATCCCGAGCTGTTGTGCAGAACTCGTAAATTTTTCTTCGCTTGGAAGCGTATTTGGAAAGGCTGCTGTGGTATCTGAGAATGCTGTTTTAATATCAAAAAATCGGGTGCCTTTAATCCCTACATCTTCAGTGGTGATTGCGCTGTTTTTTGCCGTTGCTTTRGGYATGCTGGCATCTAAAACTACCATGTTTTCGGCATTTAAATTGCTGTGTAACCAGTCCACACTTTTAATATTTATTCGTTCTTTTATCATGGTACTATGTGTTAGTTATATTGAAAATGATGTGTAAAGTCTGTAACTTTGAGCTAAACCAATGTAGAAACCGACACCTGGTAATGCTTGTAAATTTCAGGCACTGTTTCTTTTTTTAACAAGCATCCCGATTTAAGGTCCGGGTACAATTCGCTGTACTTTAGCACTTTATTTCCACCGACTCTTTTGTTGATGTGATGACGCATAATCTCCTTGGGATGATTCAATCCTGATGCGGCTACAATTTCCAAAAACGCATGAATTGTTTTCTCTTGATAATTGGCATTACGCTGAGCTTTATTATCTACATTCAGTCCTTTTATCAACGATTGATTTTGTGTAGCAACCCCTACTGGACAATGGTTGGTATTACATTTTAAGGCTTGGATGCATCCAATGGATAACATCATAGCACGTGCACTATAACAAACATCAGCTCCTAAAGCCATGGCTCTTGCCATGTGGAAACTGGTGATTATTTTCCCTGCCGCCATAATTTTAATATCCTTTTTTAAGTCAAAGCCAACCAAGGTGTCATGGACAAATACCAAGCCCTCACGCAAAGGCATTCCTATAGAGTTTGAAAACTCGACAGGAGCAGCTCCAGTACCTCCTTCACCACCATCTACGGAAATAAAATCTGGTTTAATACCTGTAGCAATCATCGCTCTACACAAGTCTATAAATTCCTGTTTTTTACCAATACACAACTTAAAACCAATAGGTTTTCCACCTGACAAATCGCGTAACTGTTTGATAAAGTCCATAAACTCATAGGCATTGGAAAAAGCAGAGTGTACAGGTGGTGAATGCACATCGGTAAAAGGTGCTATATGTCTTATTTTGGCAATCTCTTCGGTGTTTTTGGCCGCTGGTAAAATCCCTCCATGGCCCGGTTTGGCACCTTGAGAAATCTTAATTTCTATCATTTTTACTTGCGGTTTATGTGCGCCTTCTTGGAAAGATGTTGCATCAAAATTACCGTCGTCGTTTCTACATCCAAAATACCCAGTTCCTATTTGCCAAATCAAATCTCCTTTGTGTTCTAAATGATAAGGACTCAGGCCTCCTTCTCCTGTATTATGAGCATAACCCCCAATTTTAGCCCCTTTATTTAAGGCCATGATGGCTCGGTTGCTCAAAGAACCAAAACTCATAGCCGAGATGTTTAATAAACTAGCAGAATAAGGTTGTTTACAGTCGGGACCACCAATAGTAACCCGAGGAATCTCTGTAATGTTTTTGGTGTTTTTAGCATACATGGAATGATCCATCCATTCGTACCCAGTACGGTACACATTCATTTGAGTTCCAAATGGAGTGGTGTCGTTTTCTTTTTTTGAACGCTGATAAATAAGGGATCTAAAAATACGATTCAAAGGTCTTCCTTCCGTATTTGTTTCTACAAAATACTGCATTATTTCTGGTCTAATAGCCTCTAAAGCATATCTAAACCGACCAATTAAGGGAAAGTTTTTTCGGATGGTATGCCTATTTTGAATACTGTCATAAACACCCATTAAAATAAGTGGTCCGACAAAAATAAACAGCCAATAAATGGGTGTCCAAAGCAATGAAATACCTATAATTCCAAGTATTGTGATGGCTGAAATGATTAAAAATATCCTGCGTGCTTTCATAAACAATGTTTCTTTTTTTTAGGCAAGTTAATGAATTACAACGTGTGGTATAAAATTGACTAGCAACTATTTTTATGCTAATTTTGCAGCGATGGAAGAAACACCTCTTTTTAGAAAAATTATCCATGTGGATATGGATGCCTTTTTTGCTTCGGTGGAGCAATTGGACAATCCAGATCTACGAGGGAAACCGTTGGCTGTTGGTGGAGGTGGAGATCGTGGTGTGGTGGCTGCGGCGAGTTACGAAGCTCGGAAATTTGGSGTGCGWTCTGCCATGAGYGGYGTMYWRGCAAAAAARAAYTGTCCAMACTTRATTTTTGTWCCKCCWCGCTTTGCRCGTTACAAAGARATTTCYAAAAAAATAAARGCGATNTTTCTKNGAYTAYACWCCSTTGGTAGARCCSYTRTCYTTGGAYGARGCCTATTTGGAYGTGACSGAGAATAGCAARGGAAACCCTTCGGCKACCWTRTTGGCMARRGARATTAGAGMACGKATWTTTRARGAAGTGGGACTSCATGCWTCYGCWGGAATTTCTGTRAATAAATTTGTGGCAAAAATAGCCTCAGATATCAACAAACCGAACGGGCAAAAAACCATTGCACCTGAGGAAGTAATTCCTTTTTTAGAGCAATTAGGCATCGAAAAGTTTTATGGAGTAGGGAAAGTGACCAGGGCAAAAATGTACAACTTGGGCATCTTTACGGGAAGTGATTTAAAAAAGAAATCCTTGGAGTTTTTAGAAAAGAATTTCGGGAAATCCGGAGGACATTACTATCATATTGTCCGTGGTATTCATCTGGGAAAAGTAAGTCCCAACAGAATTAGAAAATCCGTAGCCGCTGAACATACGTTTTCTAAAAACCTGACCTCAGAAATTTTTATGCTAGAACGCCTGGAAAGTATTTCTGAAGAACTAGAAAAGCGCTTAAAAAGCTCCAAAGTTGCAGGTAAAACCGTGACCTTAAAAATAAAATACTCCGATTTCACCCAACAAACACGGAGTAAAACCTTGCCTTATTTTATCAAAGRCAAACAGATATTATTGGACACCGTTAGAGAATTATTATACCAAGACACCTTAAATAATTCCGTACGCTTATTAGGTATTTCTGTGACTAATTTGAATGTAAATGCTACAAAGAAAAAAGCAATTGTGGATGTGCAGTTGAAGTTGGAGTTTTAGGGTGTTTGTTTCTTGTTTAATGTGTGGTGCGTATAACTTTTATTTTATATATTTACAGAGCGTTTTACTTGATGTGAAACGTTTTAAACAATTATTACATCCTGTATTTTATTGTAGCTATTAGGGGAGTATCGTCAACTTTTAGGTGCTATTGTAGATATATGGGTGTTCTACGCAATTTGAGCAACCGTATAAAAATATTGCTATCGATAAAATATTAAATTATGAAAAAAAGAATTTTAATTGGACTAGTTGTGATTTTTGGAATTATTGCTTGTAATAATAATGATGATTCTAATAATTGTAACCAAGTTACTATAGTTAGTTCGGAACAATACGAAACTGCTCCGAATGACCAACTGTTTATAAATACTTTAGAATTAAATGGCGATTGCTTGAAAATTAATTTTAGTTCAAGTGGATGTAATGGAGATACTTGGGTTTTAAAATTGATTGACTCTGAAAATATAATGGAATCAAATCCTCCTCAAAGAAATTTGAGATTATCATTAAGAAATGAAGAAGATTGTGAAGCATTCATTACAAGAGAATTGACTTTTGATGTTAATGAATTAAGAGTTAACGGAAATCAAGTCTTGCTTAATATAACAAATTCTGACGACCAAATACTATATGAATATTAATAAAAACTGCGTAGAATAACTAAGTGTTTGTGCGGTGCGTAGCGCCAAGCATGAACATAGTGTTGACTATACCGGGTAAAAAGATGGTGTTATGGGGTTTGCGTTGTGTTAAT
>NVSD01000052.1 GCA_002401105.1 Flavobacteriaceae bacterium
ACTATTATTATTCATTAAAGAGTGAATTATTCGCTACCGATAGATATGGTGAGAGTTATTTCATAACCTGAAGAGGTTTTAGTTTCTTCAATTTTTACTTGAGTATCTTTTAGTTTACTCATCATTCCAGAGAGATCTCCAAACATAATTTAATAAGTTTAATTTATTAGTGAACAAAAATAGTATATTTGAACTGCTTATTAATATAGATTATACAATTAACAGTAATTTTATGGAACATTATAAGGTAGTATTGCTTATATGTCTTATTTTTGCATCCTCGTGTAAAAATGAAACAATGGAGAATGAAATAAAAACGGCACCAATAGCTGCTAAGATTGAAAAAAAATTAGAAAAGCATGGTGATGTTAGAATCGATAACTACTATTGGTTAAATGACAGAGAAGATAGTAAAGTCATTGACTACTTAAATGCAGAAAACGACTATTACAACGATTTAACTGGACATACAAAGGATTTTAAAGGTGCTTTGTTTACCGAAATGAAGGGGAGAATTAAGGAGGATGATGAGTCTGTTCCTTTTAAAAAGAATGGTTATTACTATATCTCTAAATTTAAAAAAGGTGACCAGTACCCTATACATTCTCGTAAAAAAGGAAGTTTAGAGGCTACTGACGAATTGCTGTTTGATGTAAATGTAATGGCCGAAGGGCATACCTATTATAAGTTTACAGGCTTGTCTGTGAGCCCTAACAATCACATCGCGGCCTATGGAATCGATACCGTAAGTAGAAGGCAGTATACATTGTATTTTAAAAACTTGGAAACAGGTAAAATGTATGATGAGAAAATTGAAAACACAACCGGAGGAACTACTTGGGGGAACGATAATAAAACAGTTTTTTATACACTAAAAGATCCCGTAACTTTACGTAGTGATAAAATTTTCAGGCACGAATTAGGAACTGATCCTAAAAATGATGTGCTAGTATATGAAGAATTGGACGCTACTTTTGGGACTTTTGTTTATAAAACAAAATCCAACAAGTTTATCATCATTGGTTCTTACAGTACGGTTTCTACAGAATGTAGATTACTATCCGCTGATAACCCCTTGGGTAAATTTGAGATTTTTCAAGCACGTAAGCGTGATTTAGAATACAATGTAGCGCATTACGATGGTTATTTCTATATCCATACGAATAAAGATAATGCCTTGAATTTTAAAATAATGAAAACACCGGAGGACAAATTCACCATGGAAAATTGGGTGGATGTAATTCCACATCGTTCGGATGTTTTATTGGAAGATATTTCAATTTTTAAAGACTTTTTCGTTTTAGAAGAACGTAGCAATGGATTGAATAAAATTAGAGTTATAAGATGGGATAAATCAGAAGATTATTATTTAACTTTTGACGAAGAAACATATTCTGCGGGTGTATATTACAATGCGGACTTTGATACAGATACTATTAGATATAGCTACAATTCATTAACAACACCTAGTTCAGTAGTGGACTATAACGTAACTGATAGATCTAAAAAATTAATCAAACAGCAAGAAGTATTAGGGGGTAAATTTGACCAATCTAATTATAAAAGTGAGCGTGTTTGGGCTACCGCCAGAGATGGGAAAAAAGTGGCCATGTCGATGGTGTATCATAAAGATACTCAATTTTCAAAAGACACACCGCTGTTATTATATGCTTATGGCTCTTATGGATATACCATAGATCCTGGGTTTAGTACTACTAGATTAAGTTTATTAGACCGTGGTTTTGTTTTTGCAATTGCCCATATCCGTGGTGGTGAATATTTAGGACGTCAATGGTATGAAGATGGAAAAATGATGCAAAAAATAAATACGTTTACGGATTTTATTGATTGTGGAAAACACCTAATAGCTAATAATTATACTTCTGCAGATCACTTATATGCTAGTGGAGGTTCCGCTGGTGGATTATTAATGGGAGCTGTACTTAATATGAATCCCGAAATATTTAATGGAGTTATTGCCAGTGTACCATTTGTAGATGTAGTGACTACAATGTTGGATGATAGTATCCCTTTAACAACAGGAGAATACGACGAATGGGGAAACCCTAACGATAAAGATGCGTATGAGTATATGAAATCTTATTCGCCTTACGATAATGTAAAAGCACAGGACTATCCAAATTTACTGGTTACTACTGGGTTACACGATTCGCAAGTACAGTATTTTGAGCCAGCGAAATGGGTGGCAAAGCTAAGAGATATGAAAACAGATACAAATCAACTATTGTTACATACAAACATGGATGCCGGTCATGGTGGGGCTTCCGGACGATTTGAAGCRTTAAAAGAAACAGCAATTGACTATGCGTTTTTGTTAGATTTAGAAGATATAAAAGAATAATTAAAATTAATTTAGTAGATTTGCTCGTTAATTAAAGCAATATCATAATTTATTTTATGAAAGAACATAAAGGAATTTCCCATAATATATTGGACTTAATTGGTAATACACCAATGGTACAACTAAATAGAATAACCAATCATTTACCGGGCGAGTTTTATGCCAAATTAGAAGGATCAAATCCAGGTCACTCTATGAAGGATAGGATTGCCTTACATATCATTGAATCAGCGGAAGAAAAAGGATTGTTAAATCCAGATTCTACCATTATCGAAACCACCTCAGGGAATACAGGTTTTAGTTTGGCTATGGTAAGTATTATAAAAGGATACAAATGTATTTTAGCGGTTAGCTCTAAATCATCTAAGGATAAAATAGACATGCTAAAGGCTATGGGAGCCAAAGTATATGTATGTCCAGCACATGTAAAGGCTGATGATCCTAGATCGTATTACGAAGTTGCCAAACGCTTGCACGCAGAGACGGCTAATTCTGTGTACATCAATCAATACTTTAACGCACTTAATGCAGAGGCGCATTACAAGTCTACCGGACCAGAAATTTGGGAGCAAACCAATGGGGAAATTACCCATTTAGTGGCTGCAAGTGGAACAGGAGGAACAATTTCCGGAACTGCGAAGTTTTTAAAAGAGAAAAACCCTGGGATTAAAATATTAGGAGTAGATGCTTTTGGATCAATTCTGAAAAAATTTCACGAAACTGGAGAATTTGATAGTAAAGAAATTTATCCGTATCGCATAGAAGGATTGGGTAAAAACCTAATTCCAACAGTAACGGATTTTGATATTATTGATAATTTCGAAAAAGTTTCTGACGAAACTTCAGCACATACAGCTAGAGAATTAGTAGTTAAAGAAGCTATTTTTGCGGGATATACTTCTGGAGCTGTGTTACAAGGAGCGTTGCAATATGGAGCGCAAGGAATGTTTGATGCTAACAGTAGAGTTGTGCTAATTTTCCCAGATCACGGTTCCCGTTATATGAGTAAAATTTACAGCGATGATTGGATGCAAGAACAAGGATTTTTCGATACTCAAAAACAAGCGCAAGCCGAGGTTGAATTTATAAAATAGAAAATTATTAAAATATATATTAAAAGAGATTTTTAGCCTGCTGAAAATCTCTTTTTTATTGGGATACATTTTTTTTGACCAAAAAAAAGAACGTAATTTGCATGGAGTAAAAAAGACTTAAAAAAGTGTGTTTTTGAGTCAATTTTGGTCAAAAACATTCAAAAAATATACAAATGAAAGATTTATTTGAAAGAATTATAAAAGATAAAGGACCTCTTGGGAAATGGGCGAAGCAAGCAGAAGGGTATTATGTATTTCCAAAGTTAGAAGGACCTATTTCAAACAGAATGTCATTCAACGGTAAAGAGTTGGTTACCTGGAGTATCAACGATTATTTAGGATTGGCGAATCATCCAGACGTAATAAAAGCAGATGGTGAAGCTGCAATGGAACATGGTATGGCATATCCAATGGGAGCTAGAATGATGTCCGGACACACAAAGTTTCACGAGCAGTTAGAGGAAGAATGTGCTGAATTTGTTCATAAAGAATCGGCGTATTTAGTAAATTTTGGATACCAAGGAATGGTTTCTGCCATTGATGCTTTGGTAACAAAACGCGATGTAATTGTATATGATGTAGATTCACACGCCTGTATTATTGACGGTGTACGTTTACACCATGGTAAGAGATATACCTTTAAGCACAATGATATTGAGAGTTTAGAAAAAAACTTAATACGCGCAACTAAAATAGCGAACGAAACAGGAGGTGGTATCCTCGTAATTTCTGAAGGTGTTTTTGGAATGCGTGGCTTACAAGGAAAATTAAAAGAAATTGTTGCCTTAAAAGAAAAATACGGATTTAGATTATTAGTAGATGATGCACATGGTTTTGGAACCCTTGGAGAAGGTGGAAGAGGAGCCGGTGTTGAGCAAGGTGTTCAAGACGATATAGACGTGTATTTTGCTACTTTTGCGAAGTCTATGGCTGGAATTGGAGCGTTTTTTGCTGCAGATAAGGATATTATCCAATATTTACAATACAATATGCGTTCTCAAATGTTTGCGAAATCATTACCTATGGCAATGGTTAAAGGAGCATTAAAACGTTTGGATATGATTAGAACCATGCCCGAATTGAAAGCTAAATTGTGGGAAAATACCAATGCCCTACAAAACGGATTAAAAGAAAATGGTTTTGACATAGGTGATACCAATTCTTGTGTAACTCCAGTATATTTAAAAGGAGATATTCCGGAAGCCATGGCAATGGTGAATGACTTACGCGAAAATTACCGTGTATTCTGTTCTATCGTTGTGTATCCCGTAATTCCAAAAGGATTAATTATTTTAAGATTGATTCCTACGGCAATGCATAACCTAGAAGATGTTGACATTACATTGAAAGCATTCTCTGGAATGAGAGAAAAATTAGAAGGTGGTGTTTATAAAAGAATAGCCGTAGCAATGATGGCGAAATCTGAATAATACAGGCAACATATAGACCTAAAAAAATCCCTTTAAAATTAATTTTAAAGGGATTTTTTATTGAAAAGATATATTAAATTAATAACCTTCGGATATGTTTCTTAAAAGTCCTTTGTCAAGTAACTTAATATGTTTTCCTTGTAATGTGATTATTTTTTCTTTCTTAAAATTAGATAAAAGTCTAATCGCAGATTCTGTAGCAGTACCTATCGTATTTGCTATTTCTTCACGCGTTAATATAATATCTATATTTCCGTCTTTATCAACACCAAAAATAGTTTCTAGCTTGAGTAACGTTTCTGCTAGCCTGTCTTTTACTGGTTTTTGTGCCATTTGAGAAATAGAATCATTGGCATGGTTTAATTGATTTGAAATGTTTTTCATCAATTGCAAAGAGAAAGCAGTATTTTGATTGATAGTTTGCATGATATCTCCTTTAGGTATAAAGCAAACTTTCATTTCTTCCAACGCTGTAACAGTTAATCCTACAGGTTCTTCACTTAAAATCGATCGATGTCCCAAAATGTCACCACCTTTTACAAATTTTATTATTTGCTCTTTCCCGTTGGTGTTTAGTTTGGTTAATTTACATTTTCCTTGTTTGATACAGTACAATCCGTTGATGGCATGACCTTCGGTCATAAGGTTCTCACCTTTTTTTATTGTAAGAGAAGTTTTATGATCGGAAATACTATCCAACTCTTCAATTGTAAGCGTATGAAAAGCATTGAAACTTTTTATGATACATTGTCCACATTTACTCATAATTGTTTGTTTGTTCTGGTGTTTTAGGGATAACAAATATAAGAAAAATAAATGATATTTATCATTTGTTAGAACATATATTTAGCTAGTTTTGTTAAAAATAATTAATTCGTTGCGTATGGATGTTTGTTATCATTGTGGGAGTGATTGTGAAGATAAATTACTTGAAATTGAGCAAAAATTCTTCTGCTGCAATGGATGTAAAACTGTTTTTGAAATTTTAAATCAAAGTGAGCTAAATTGCTATTACGATTTTGAAAAAACACCGGGTAGTATCCCAAATGATATCAAAGAAAAGTACGGATATTTGGACAATGACGAGATTATTGGAAAATTGACAAGTTTTTCGGATGATACTACTGCTGTAGTGCAATTATACATTCCTACCATACATTGTAGTTCCTGTATTTGGATTCTAGAAAACTTACACAAACTAAATACTGGTATTGTCACTTCGATTGTGAATTTCCCAGATAAAACAGTTCGTTTTACTTATAAAAATAAGGAAGTATCCTTAAGAGAAGTAGTGGAATTAATGAGTTCTATTGGCTATGAACCCTATATCAGTTTGGACGATACGGAAGGCAGTAAAAATAAAGTGGATAAAACCCTGATTTATCAAGTAACCGTAGCCGCTTTTGTGTTTGGAAATGTTATGTTACTTTCGTTTCCAGAATATTTTGAGGTGGACGAATATTGGTTGAACCAGTATAAATACGTTTTTAGAGGCCTTATGTTGCTTATGGCTATTCCTGTAGTCTTTTTTTCTGCAAAAGATTATTTTATTAGTGCATATAAGGGAATTACACATCGTATTTTAAATATTGACATTCCGATCGCTTTGGGAATTGGCGTTCTTTTTGTCAGAAGTGTGGTAGAAGTAGTTTTTGACATAGGTGCTGGTTTCTTTGATAGTTTAACAGGACTCGTTTTCTTTTTATTATTANGGAAANTTYTTYCARAARAAAACCTATAATTACTTGTCTTTTGAACGTGATTATAAATCGTATTTCCCAATCGCGGTGACAAAAATAAATGAATCGGGAGAGGAAAGTATTCCCCTACAAAACATAAAAAAAAGAGATAGATTACTTATCAGAAACGAAGAATTGATTCCTGTAGATTGTATCTTGATTTCTGGGAATGCAGCCATTGATTATAGTTTTGTAACCGGAGAGGCGGTTCCTGTAATAAAAGAATCTGGAGACAAACTTTTTGCCGGAGGGAAGCAAACCGCTGGCGCTATAGAAATTGAAGTGGTGGAAACCATAGCTCAAAGTTATTTAACCCAGCTTTGGGGCAATGATGTATTTGCGAAAAAATCCACAAAGTCTATAAAAAACTTAACCGATTCTATCAGTAAATATTTYACCATGGCTATTCTTACCATTGCTACTGTAGCAGRTATCTATTGGTCGTTTATTGATGTAAGAATTGCAGTAAATGTAGTAACTGCTGTGYTAATTATTGCTTGCCCATGYGCCTTAGCATTATCTGCGCCKTTTGCATTGGGRAATATTCTTCGGATTTTTGGAGTCCGTAAATTTTATGTCAAGAATGCGGATACCGTAGAGCATTTGGCTAAGATAGACGCCATTGTATTTGATAAAACAGGGACCTTAACAAGTACTAAAAATAGCGAAATAAATTATATTGGTACCCCTTTGAAAGAGGAAGAACAGGTAWTTTTGAAGTGTTTATTACGTAGCTCTAATCATCCGTTAAGTAGAGCTYTATATCAGTATTTACCGGTTGCGTATAAGAAGTTGGATGTACAGAATTTTGAAGAAGTGCTAGGAAAAGGTGTTGAGGCTACAGTAGGTRCAGTAAAGGTGAAATTTGGAGCTGCWTCTTTYGTGGACGCTGATAAAGGWAGTACTAACAATACCGTTATATATATCCAACTGAATGGGGAAGTAAAAGGMTATTACGAATTGAGGAATGAATACCGAGAAAATGTGCCATTGGTTTTTGAAACATTAGCAGCAAATTACCAATTAGTGGTGTTGTCAGGCGATAATGATGGAGAACGTTCTTATCTAGAAAATATACTACCAAAAACAACCCAATTGGTGTTCAATCAAAAACCTGAGGACAAACTTGATTTTATAAAAAGCATGCAAAGTAATAAGCGTGTATTAATGATAGGGGATGGGTTAAATGATGCCGGTGCACTGATGCAAAGTAATGTCGGTATATCAATATCTGAAAATATTAACGTATTCTCACCTGCTTGTGACGTGATAATGGAYGCAAAACTGTTCCAAAAACTTCCGGAATTCTTGCGCTTTGCTAAGAAAACCGTCCTGATTATTAAATGGAGTTTTGGGCTATCATTTCTGTATAACCTTGTGGGAATGTACTTTGCACTTACAGGGCAACTAACACCTGTTATTGCTGCCATACTGATGCCTTTAAGTTCCATAACAATAGTGATTTTTGTCACTCTTTGTACGAATTTGTTAACAAAAAAATAGTACATTTGTCTCGGTTTAAAGGATTAAAGGATGATTTAGTCGTTTTATAGATAAATTTACCCAAAAGAATATATTTTTTTATTATTTTTATAGCGAAATTAAGATAAATGGAAGTAATTTACATTACCATTGGAGTTAGTATTATTGTAGCAGTATTATTTTTTATAGCTTTTATAAAATCTGTAAAAAGTGGGCAGTACGAGGATACTTACACCCCTTCCGTTAGAATGTTGTTTGATGATGAGCTTGTAAAACCAACCAAAGAAAAGAGAACRAATAATAATAAATAATCAATTAATAACAAACTAACATTATTTTAGTATGGAAAAAGAACAATTTTATTACGATAACAAAATTGTAAAAATGTTCCTTTGGGCAACAATTCTTTGGGGAGTTGTTGGAATGCTAGTAGGGCTACTAGTAGCATTTCTTTTTGTAGCACCCGGACTTTTAGAATTTGCAGGTTCAGACAATGCCATTCCGTGGTTGAGTTTTGGTCGTTTAAGACCCTTGCATACCAATGCYGTAATWTTYGCCTTTGTRGGAAATGGKGCKTTTATGGGRATYTATTATTCAACACAACGCTTGTTAAAAGCACGTATGTTTAGCGATTTGTTAAGTAAAATCCACTTTTGGGGATGGCAACTTATAATTGTGGCAGCGGCTATTACCTTACCTTTAGGTTTTAATTCTTCTAARGAATATGCGGAATTAGAATGGCCTATCGATATTTGGGTGGTACTTATTTGGGTGGTWTTCGGAATCAACCTTATTGGAACAATCTTAAARCGTCGYCAACGTCATATCTATGTGGCTATYTGGTTTTATATCGCTACATTTATTACCATCGCAATTTTATACATCTTTAATAACTTAGCATTACCAGTTTCAGGATTTAAAAGTTATTCTGTGTACGCAGGTGTGCAAGATGCMTTGATACAATGGTGGTACGGACATAATGCGGTGGCATTTTTCTTAACAACACCTATTTTAGGGTTGATGTACTATTTTGTACCTAAAATTGCCAACCGTCCTGTATATTCTTACAGATTATCTATCATCCATTTCTGGACCTTGATTTTCTTATACATTTGGGCTGGACCTCACCATTTATTATATACTGCATTGCCAGAATGGGCGCAGAATTTAGGAACGGTGTTTTCTATCATGCTTATTTTCCCATCATGGGGTGGAATGATTAACGGATTGTTAACCTTGAGAGGGGTTTGGGATAAAGTTCGTGRGACTCCTGAATTGAAATTCTTTGTAGTTGCAATWACGGGTTACGGTATGACAACCTTTGAAGGTCCATTGTTATCTTTCAAAAACTTGAATGCTATTGGTCACTATACGGATTGGATTATCGGTCACGTTCATATTGGAACACTTTCTTGGAATGGATTTATGATTGCAGGTATTGTGTACTGGTTAGCGACTAAATTATGGAAAACAGAATTGTATTCTAAAAAATTAGCCAACACCCATTTCTTGATTGGTACTGTTGGAATTATGTTCTATGCCATTCCTTTATATATTGCTGGGTTTACRCAAGCATTTATGTGGAACGAGTTTAATCCTGATGGAACGCTTGTATACGGGAATTTCTTGGATACTGTAACCGCTATTATTCCTATGTATTGGATGCGTGCTATTGGTGGATCTTTGTATTTGTCTGGGTTTATCATTATGGCCTTTAATATTATAATGACCGCAAAAAAAGGATCAAAGGTAGAGGATGAATTGGCAGAAGCTGCTCCCCTAAAGAAAATTTCTTCAGGAAGAGCTGCAGGAGAACCTATTCACTCTTGGTTGGAAAGAAGATCGGTATTATTTACTATCTTAACAACAGTGGCTGTATTAGTAGGGACACTGGTAGAGATTGTACCTATGATATTGGTAGATTCTAATGTGAAAACGATTGAAAGTGTAAAACCATACTCTCCTTTAGAATTAGAAGGGCGTGATTTATATATTAGAGAAGGATGTAATAACTGTCACTCTCAAATGATTCGTCCATTCCGTTCAGAAGTGGCACGTTATAGTGATAATGATCCTGAATTATATTCAAAGGCAGGAGAGTTTATTTACGATCGTCCTTTCTTATGGGGATCTCGTCGTACTGGACCGGATGTGCATAGAATTGGTGGAAAATACAACGATAACTGGCACTTTAACCATATGTTGGACCCGCGTTCTACATCGCCAGGATCTATTATGCCACGTTATACTTGGTTGATTAAAAACACATTGAATGCCTCAAGTATTGAGTCTAAATTGGAAGGATTGGTTTCTTTAGGACATCCATATTCGGAAGAAGAAATAGCCAACGCTCGTCAGTCTATCGCGACACAAGCAGCTGGTATTGTTGAGAATTTACGTCAGGACCCTGAGTTTGTTAAAAACTACGGAGACCAAAATATGCAAGAGAGAGAAATTATTGCTTTAATTGCTTATTTACAACGTCTTGGAACGGATATAAAAGCAGGTAGAACTGCACAAAACTAAGGATATGTTAAAGTATATTAAACATAATTTAGACACTATTGACGGGGTAGCTATCTACCCTATTATTTCACTGCTGTTGTTTTTAGGCGTGTTCCTAGGGATGTTGTATTTCGTTTTTAAAATGAAAAAATCCAATATAGATGAAGTAAGTCAGTTTCCATTAGATTCTAATAGTATAAATTCGAACGAAGATGAATAAAAATTCAGAAAATATATCAGGTTGGAAACGGTTTATTAAATCGATGACCAAGGCACATGACATTGCCACAGAGGAAGACATCATGACGGATCACGATTATGATGGAATTAAAGAATTAGACAACGTATTACCACCATGGTGGTTGTACGGTTTCTATATCACCATTATAATTAGTATAGCGTATTATTTCTTCGCTTTACGTGGAGATTATAATCAATACGATGAGTTGAAAGCGGATGTAGCAAAAGCAAAAGTTGAATTAGAAGCTTATAAATTAGCGAATCCAGAACAATTTAGTGTGACTAATTTAGAAGTATTTACGGATGCAGAAAACTTAGCAAAAGGGAAGGAATTATTTGCTTCAAAAACTTGTACTGCTTGTCACTTAGTTGACTTAGGAGGAAGTATTGGACCAAACCTTACCGATGATAAATGGATACTTGGAGGTGGAATGGACGATATTTTTAATACGATATCTAAAGGAGGCCGTCCTGGAAAAGGAATGATTGCTTGGGAAAGTTCTCTAAGTAAAAYGGAGCGTCAACAATTATCAAGTTATATTATTTCTATGATGGGTACTACACCGGCAGCGCCTAAAGCGCCAGAAGGTGATATTACTTGGGACGGAAAATAAAATGAATTTAAAAACAGTGTCTTCGGACACTGTTTTTGTTTTTAAATAGCGAAGGGCTATGTGTTTTTGTCACTTATGTAACAAGCTGTTTTAAGAAAATAGTTACATTTACTAAGTGAAAAGGACAGATAGCCTTTTTCAATATAATACACTTATGGGAGTACAAGGAAAAGAGACATTCAGAGATTCTATTGGAACCATTAATGACGATGGTAAACGTAATTTTATATATCCAAAAAAACCGAAAGGTAGATTTTATAACTACCGAGGATATGTAAGTTACTTGTTAATTGCTTTTTTATTTTCGGCCCCTTTTATTAAGATAAATGGCAATCAATTTTTGTTGTTTAATTTAATGGATCGCAAATTTAATATTTTTGGCTTTCCATTTTGGCCGCAAGATTTTTATCTATTAGTAATTTCGATGCTTACGAGTATCATATTTATCATCTTATTTACAGTTGTTTTTGGGAGGATATTTTGTGGATGGGTATGTCCTCAAACTATTTTTTTAGAAATGATATTTAGGAAGGTAGAATATTTTATTGAAGGAGATCGTACGAAGCAAATGCACTTGGACAAAATGCCATGGAATCGTGAAAAAATCATCAAAAAAGGGGTGAAATGGACCATATTCTTTTTGTTATCCTTGCTAATTGCGAATGTGTTTTTGGCCTATTTTATTGGAGGTGACACCCTAATTTCTCATATTTCAGATGGCCCATTGCTACATTTTGGAACCTTTATTAAATTATTAGTATTTACCAGTGTCTTCTATTTTGTTTTTGCATGGTTTAGAGAGCAGGTCTGTATTATTGTCTGCCCTTATGGACGCTTACAAGGAGTGTTATTGGATGATAAATCTATTAATGTCGCCTATGATTTTGTAAGAGGAGAAGGGGATAATGGTCGTAAAAAAATAAGAAAAGACGAAGATAGAGACGATTTAGGACATGGAGATTGTATTGATTGTAATCAGTGCGTCCAAGTGTGTCCTACGGGAATAGACATTAGGAATGGAACACAAATGGAATGTGTAAATTGTACCGCTTGTATGGATGCCTGTGATGAAATTATGGATCAAGTAGGTTTTGAAAAAGGCTTGGTGCGTTATGCTTCCGAAGAAGAAATTGAAAAGAAAGAAAAATTTAAGTTCAATGCACGYTTAATTGTTTATTCTGGAATTTTGACCGTCYTAGTGGGAGTCTTAGTTACCATGTTATTTATACGAACAGATGTGGAAGCAGCCATCCACCATTTACCAGGGCAAACCTTTCAATCCACAGAAACCACCATAAAAAATGTGTATACCTTTAAATTAATTAATAAAACCACGCGTGATATAGGTAATATAGAGATTCGTCTAGAAACTCATAAAGGGAAAGTAATATTGGTAGGAGGCAATTATACGGTACCTAAACAGGGATTAATAGAGGGGACTATATTTATAGAAATTGAGCGTAGCGACTTGAGTTCGTCCAAGGAGAAAATAGAATTGGGTATCTATTCAGATAATGTGTTAATAGAAACTGCGGTTACCAATTTTATGGGGCCTAAATAGCCGATTTAACAGTCCTTTTTATCAAGGTATTTTAAAATAGAATACCTTGCAACTCTTATAATAATAAAGAAATGAAAGCAAAAATAGTTTGGCCTTTAGGCATCGTTATCGCATTGGGATCATTTATGATTTTTATTCTCTCGTATGTATATAAAGCTACGTTTGTAGCCAAATACGACCATCACTTAGTCTCTGAAGAATATTATAAAGACGAGTTAAAATACCAAGGAGAAATAAATAAATTAGAAAACGCGAATACCTTAGAAAATGATATCACATTAACCCGTTCTAGTAATGGAGTGTTAGTGCACTTCCCTACAACAATGGAGGGGAAAGAGATTAAAGGAACAGTTTATTTTATGCGTTTATCAGACGGGAATTTTGATTTTCAAGAAACAATCTCCTTAGAGAAGCATACACTTTTAATTCAAAATGATAAATTAATCGCGGGAAGATGGAATGTGAAAATTGACTGGTCTTACCAAGATACTCCCTATTTATTTAAAGATAAATTCAACTATTAAATGCTCTGGACCGCCTTTATATTAGGATTAGCGGGAAGCATGCATTGCGTGGGCATGTGTGGTCCTATTGTCTTTGTATTGCCTGTGGAAAGGAAAAGCAAGCCCAAAATGATTTGGCAATTATTTTTGTATCAATTTGGACGTGTATTGAGCTATGCTTTTATTGGATTGCTATTCGGTTTTGTAGGGAAAGGCTTGTATTTAGCGGGATTTCAACAACGAATTTCCGTACTTATGGGCGTTTTAATGATTGTAATTGTGTTACTTCCAACGCGTGTGTTCAATAAATACAATTTTTCAAAACCTATTTATGGAGGCATTCAACTAGTGAAAAAGAAAATGGGGTTTTACCTGCAAAAAAAATCAAGCAAGGCATTATTTAGCCTAGGTGTTTTTAATGGCTTTTTACCTTGTGGATTGGTGTATATGGCATTATTAGGCTCTATTGGTACTGGGACCGAAATTTTAGGTGGATTATACATGTTATTATTCGGATTGGGTACAATTCCCTTGATGGTAGCTGTCTTTTTTGCTGGAAATTTTGTAAGTTTATCGATACGAAAAAAAATACAGCGAGCAATCCCTGTTTTTGTCGTTATAATTGGATTGTTATTTATCTTGCGTGGCTTAGGCTTAGGAATTCCTTATGTTTCCCCATCTGATGCAAATTTGCAAATATCTAACACAGCCAAAGATTGTGTAACAGTAGATTAATAAACTGAATGGATAAAAAGCCAGCCGATAAATTAACCCTCGAAGATTTTTCCAATATTTCTACGAACGAGGAATTAATGGACTTAATTGAGTCTAAAAATATAAATATTAATAAAGTAAAAAAGAACTTACTTTACGAGTCAGAATTGAAGAAACTTCAAGTAGAACTCGTAAAATTACAGCAATGGGTTGCCAAGCATAAAAAACGTGTGGTGGTAATTTTCGAAGGAAGAGATGCCGCTGGAAAAGGAGGAAATATCCGTCGTTTTATGGAGCATCTAAATCCTAGATCTGTACGCCATGTAGCCTTAGCCATTCCTACGGACGTAGAAAAAGGGCAGTGGTATTTTACGAGATATATTAAAAACTTACCAAACCCAGGACAAATTTCCTTTTTTGACCGTAGCTGGTATAATAGGGCTGTGGTAGAACCTGTAATGGGATTTTGCACAACGCTGCAATACAACGAGTTTATGCGTCAAGTGCCAGAGTTTGAACACATGTTGTACGAGGATGGTATTGTGATTATCAAGTTTTGGTTTTCTATTTCCAAGCAAGAGCAAATGGACCGCTTTGATGCGCGTTTAAAAAATCCACTGAAAAGATGGAAGTTTAGCCCCGTTGATAAAAAAGGCCAAGAGCTATGGGATGATTATAGCCTGTATAAAAACCAAATGTTTGGGAAAACACATACGAGTTACAGCCCATGGATGATCGTACAAGGGAATGATAAAAAAGCAGCGCGCTTAGAATGTATCAGGCATGTATTGTCTTGCTTTGACTATGACGGAAAAAATGAAGCTACAACTTCTATAATTCCCGACCCAAATTACATTATGCGATATTTTCGTTCATCAAATCACATGGACTAATGAAAAAAGACTTTATAATTACCCAAGCGGACGTAGACAAATTAAATACAAACAAAGGCTTAAAAGCCCTGTTTATGAAGGATCCTTTTAATGTAGAWAAAGCGATTCGTTTTATAGATTACGAAAAGAAATTAAAGAAATTACAGGTAGAGTTAATTCGATTGCAACAATGGGCAATCGATGAAAACGAACGTATCATTATTATTTTTGAGGGTAGAGATGCAGCAGGTAAAGGGGGAGCAATTAGAAGGATAACGGAACGTATGAACCAACGTCATTTTAGAATTGAAGCCTTATCAAAACCTACCGAAGAAGAAAAAACACAATGGTATTTTCAACGTTATGTCCGACTGTTTCCCAAAGCTGGTGAAATCGTCTTTTTCGATCGTAGTTGGTACAATAGAGCGGTGGTAGAACCCGTAAATGGATTTTGTACGCAGAAAGAATATGAAATTTTCATGAACCAAGTCAATGATTTTGAACGTATGATAACAGAATCAGGGACAAGATTGGTTAAAATATACATGTCTATTTCTAAAAGAGAACAAGAAAAACGATTTGAAGATATCTGTAGCAATCCATTGAAACAATGGAAAATGACCGCTGTGGATAAAAAAGCCCAGGAATTATGGGATCAGTATACACATTACAGACGCATTATGTACGAAGCAGGTACAGGTAATTCTGTCCAATGGAAAACCATTAAGGCCAACCGAAAAACATCGGCGCGCTCCGAAGTAATAGAGCATATTTTACGAAGTATTCCTTACGATAAAAATAAAGAAATTTAAAATAAAAAGCTGTTTTCAATGATTTGAAAACAGCTTTTTTTGAATTAAATTTTAATTCCTTGTAGAATCATAACCTTTCTGATAGCTTTCTTGGATTTCTTGTATAAACTCGGTCCAGCCCACAGAATAAATTCCAGATGCAATTTCAAACAATACATAGGCTCCTAATATCAAACCTATAATAGAGGTGATTTTTCCAGTTTTTGCGTTTCCTTCCCCTTCATATTCTCCTGGGTTTTGCTCTAAAAGAGCATATGCTTTTCTGGAATTATTCCATCCAATTAATCCGAAAACAACACCCGGTAATCCACAGCAACAGGCGGTTACAATTGAAAGAATTCCAAAGACTAGTGAGCTTTGGGCATGTGGTAATTTTTGTTTTTCCATAGTTTATTTTTAATATTAGTTGATAAATTTTAATCCATAATTAATAAGGATGATACTTATGTTTACAATAAATAAATAAAGTAAAATCTTGGCACCATATTTAAAAGAGAAGCGCAAATGCAGGCCTAAATACACAAGCATTATAATTAAGGTGTAAATAGCGGGATACATATAAAGAGCGTCTAAAAACTCTCCTTTTAACAAATGAACAATAGAACGCTGCATACCACAACCCATACAATCGGTTCCTCCTAAATATTTTTTATAGGAACAAGAAAGCATGTTTTCTTCTAAAAATCGTATAATTTCTTTCAATGTAGCTGTTAGTTATTGGGAGTCTTTTCTCTCTTCTCTATTTTTTCCCCATCAAATATATATAAATTAAACCAATTTTGAAATAGTTAAAAACAAGAAATGCATTTCACCGGCTACTTGCTTATTTGTTTCCAGATATTTCTCTTCTTGTAGCTCTGTATTGTCATGTGCTTTTGGATCTATAAATGGCAAGTGGAAACGCTGTACTGCTTCTGAAATAAAAGGACAATTTTCGTCCGCATTATTACAGGTAGTGATGGCAAAAAAAGGGCTTAAGTTACTTGGGTCATTGTATAATTYAGAGAATCCTAGTATTTTTTCAGCATTGATATCGTTCGCAATAGAATACACCGGGTTTTCATGAGAGAAAACAGAAAGGTTAAAATGAAAACCTACCGCTTGTAATGTTTTAACCGTATTTCTGAAAAATGCAGTKACGGAGGTTCCTCCAGAAAATAGCTCCAAATTTTTTAAGTTAAAATGATGTGTCGCATAATGTGCCCATACTTGACATAACTGACTACGACGTGAGTTATGTGTGCAAATAAAATTTAAATTCACAGGATTTCCTATAATGAGGTCTTCACTCACCTTTTTAGCAATGGCAGTTAATAATATTTTCCTTTCTTCACTTAATTCAAGGGTATTATATGCGTTTTCGAAAAAAAATTTGGTATTTCCTGTGATTGATGTCTGCATTCGCTTTGTTTTTTCTACAATAATAATACATTTGCAAAAGATTGAACTTGTTTTAATAATTAATTAATAGTTAACAAATGAATTTCAAAAAGGGAGACTTGGTATCTGTATTGGATGATGTGATAAGTGGAGAAGTGGTTTCGGTTCAGAATGAATTGGTTACCATAGAAACTACAGATGGTTTTATGATGAAATTCGAGAAAAACGAATTGGTTAAAAAAAATACGGACCAGCACGAGATTTCAAAGAAAGCACGCATCAATAACTATTCATTGTTAAGAGAAAACGTGGAATTTGTAAAAGGGAAACCTAAAATAAAAGCTAGGCGTGATAATAAAAAAGACAAGTTACCTGCCATGGAAGTGGATTTACACATCCATCAACTGACTAAATCTAGTAGGGGAATGGGCAATTACGACATGCTTAACTTGCAAATAGAAACCGCCAAACGTCAATTAGAATTCGCAATTAGAAACCGAATTCCAAGAGTGGTATTTGTTCATGGAGTGGGAGAGGGCGTGTTAAAAACAGAATTAGATTACTTATTTAGTCGGTATCCAGTACAAGTATACGCAGCCTCTTTTCAAAAATACGGTTTGGGAGCTACGGAAGTTAGTATTTTGCAAAATCAAGCTTAATCTTATTACTTAAGAGTGGCGGGGAGCTATTTTTCTATGTCTTTATAAGGATTGGTTTTTAATTTAAT
>NVSD01000053.1 GCA_002401105.1 Flavobacteriaceae bacterium
TAAGTAAGTTGTAATTTGTAGTCATGTAATTGGCAATTAAATCTACACGGTCGGTTTGTAGTCCATTGATGTAAAATTGAAGGTCATTATTGACTTTAGAATGTACCAAGGCAATATGAGTCCATTCATTTAAAGGGATTTCAGATGAAGTTGAGATATAATCTTTAATTCCAGCCATGGTAAATGTTAAATAACCATTGCTGATTTTTAAAACAAAATTATCACCCTTACCTAAAATRCTATTTGCATTTCCGCGTTGGGTTGGTTTGATCCATGCGGTAATGGTAAAGCTAGATTTTAATGATGTTCTACTTGATATTCCCGTATCTATATATGCACGGTCGTTAAAGTATCCAACTGACTTATGCACATTGTCGGGGACTATTCTTATATCGTTTAAAACTATTTCGTCATGAATATTTCTGATGCTATTTTTTAAGGTTTTGTCATATTCAAAATAATCTGTTAAGCCAAAAGTTGGCAARAGAGGAAAGGCATTAAATTCCTTTGGATTGTTACTGTTTTCATTGGTAGTGATAATTATATCTGGCGAAAAATAGTAACCGGGTTTATATGGGATTAAACCTGTGGATTTATTGTCTGTTGTTTTTCTAGGGAAACTAAAATAACCATGAGCCTTGCGATTCTTRAAATTTTTAAAAGCTACATTTTGTAATAGATGTTGTTTGGTTTTAACAACTCCAAATATCTTTTCGGTRCTAYTAAACAACTTTACAAAATGAACAGTTTTTTTTAAGGTACTACTATCCGCACTTATAAAATTCGGTAATTTYCCAGAGTTATTCCAAATGTTATAAAGTAAGCTATCACTAACAAGGCTGTTCTTTTTAAAACTAACAGAACCAAAAGGTTTTATACTGTTAAATGTCTTTGTTTTATAGGGGACAGTAGCGCTGCTGTCTATGTTGATACATTGAATCTTATTAGGGTGTACCCAGATAAGCCTTGGGTTAAGTGCATAAATGCTATCCCTGTTTTTTTTACTAATGATTACTAAATCACTACAGTGTTTTGATAATTTCTTTATGAAATCCCAATCGCTCTTTGTTACATAGTCAACTGCAATAGGGACATCTGTGGATATAATATTAGTTAAAGTGGTCTTTTTAATGTTTTTTGACTGTAAATACAGATGACTGCGAAGGCGGAGTTCTAGTTGTCGCTCCTGAGATAAGGAGTTATAATTTTGTGCGAAACCCATATGAACAAATAGTACAATAAAACTCGGTATCAGATAATATGAAATTAGTTTATTCAATATTTTATATGGATGTCTAGAATAACAAATATAAAAAATATTATGGTACATCTATGTTTTTTTAGACAAACAATCTTAGCTAACCGAATAGGTGGTTTTGTATACGATGGCTTGCCTTTTTTAGGATGACTTTTCTTGCATAGTTTTAATTAGGGATGGTTTATACTAAATTCGTGAAATTATATTCAAATGATAGATAGGTATTTGTTATGCATAACTCTATGAAATAAAAGGGTGCAACATTTAGTCGCATCCTTTTTTAGTTTTAATTGTTCCTTCCTAATGCTGAAAAGGATTAAAATTCTCCGAAGTACCTGTGATTTTTAATACTACTACACCATGACTCGGCACCGTAAAAGTAAGGGCCTTGTCAGTTTGAATTTCGTAGTTTTTATTGCTCCATAAATCTTCCATGGTATAGCCCATTTCGGCTTTTAATCCCACTTTTTTCACATCAAATGTGAAGGTTGCTGAGGTATCTGAGCGGTTGAGTAGGGTAACTGCTATCTTTCCACTCATCGTATGCACAAGTGGTTTTGCCCATACTTCCACACTATCTGTTTTTATCAACCTGCGTGCTTGGTAACCTAATATGTCTTGATTAAGGGCAATAATTTTTTTATTGGTTAATATGTCTATGGTTTGTTGGGACATGCTGCTCAAATCATTTCCTGCTAGCAAAGGAGAATTAAGCATGCACCACATGGAAAAATGTGCTTTATCTTCATCCAATGTCATTCCACGTCCTACCTGTAACATATCCATATCATTTACATGACCAGGGGAGGAGTGCATCCATAAATGGGCATTTAAATCTATAATATGAAGTATGGATTTGAACTTGTTAGAGATATCACCAGAAATTCGCCAAGAATCTGCTATGGGAATCGCCCATTTTCCTGGGAATTCCCAACGACAAATATTGTACAGTGTACCTGGCTTTATTTCAGTTATTAATTTTCCGATTTTAGTATAATGAGTTTGTTCATCTAGGTCCAACCATTGCCCTCCGCACCAATCAATCTTTAAAAAATCATAGTTCCAAGTGTCTAACATTTTAAAGATGTCCATACGCTCGTGCCCGTACATTCCCGAACCCATGCTAATGGTGTCTTTGTCCCAATAGGAACCGCAAGTGTTAATGCCGGCATCGGAATAGATACCTGCTTTTAAGCCTTTAGAATGAATATAATCTGACAGGTTTCTCATTCCAGAAGGAAATCTAGTAGGATGTGCTATTAAATTTCCCAAGCTGTCTCTTCCTCCAAAAAAACCGTCATCTATATTAATAAAAGTATAACCCGCCTCTTTCATCCCTGAGGAAACCATAAAGTCTGCTTGCTTTTTTATAATATCTTCATTGATATTTATATGGTAATTATTCCAACTTGCCCAGCCCATTAATGGCGTTTTGGGTTTTGTTATATTGGTTTCTGCTGTAGATTTCGAACACGAATAGCTTAGGGAAATCAATATGATAAAAAGGATATTTTTCATGATATAGATAGTTTATTTTAAGTGTTAAAAATACGTTTATTTTATTAATTACTGAATAAATGGGTTTGATTTATGACAAAAAAAAAGGTGCAAATCATTGCTGACTGCACCTTACTAATAAAATATGTTATGTGGTTATCGTTTCAATCCTTTCGATTTGTCTGGTAAAATCAAGTTTAAAATAACTCCTACTACAGAAGCCAGCCCAATACCTGCCAAAGAAAAGTTTCCATGAGAAATTTCTGCTCCACCAATACCTACGGTTAAAATAACAGAAACTATAATTTGATTTCTAGAAACAGAAAAATCTGTTTTTGCATCAATCAATGTTTTGATACCAATACTGGCAATCATTCCAAAAAGCAATATCATAATCCCTCCTAAAACGGCTTCTGGAATTGTCTTTAGGAAAGCACTTACTTTTCCTATCAATGAAAATACGATGGCTGTTACCGCTGAAATTCTCAAAATTCGTGGATCTACAATCTTGGTTAAAGCAATCGCTCCAGTAACTTCAGAATAAGTAGTATTTGGTGGGCCTCCTAAGAATCCTGCAAAAGCAGTTGCGACACCATCTCCTAATAAAGTTCTGTGTAAACCTGGGTCTTTAACAAAGTTTTTATCAGCAACACCTCCAATAGCGTACATATCACCTACATGCTCAATAATTGGAGCAATGGCCACAGGAATCATATATATAATAGCACCCCAGTTAAATTCTGGACTTGTGAATTTAGGTAAGGCGAACCAAGCAGCTTCCTTTACAGAAGTGAAATCTACCAAGCCTGAGGCTACAGAAATTCCATATCCAACAATAATTCCGACAAAAATAGGAATCAACTTCATCAATCCTTTTCCAAAGGTTATAATCACAATGGCGGTGATTAATACAGAAAGGGCAATCATCCAGTTGGTGGATGCCATTCCAACCCCAATACTAGCCAATGACAATCCAATAATCATAATTACAGGACCTACCACAACCGCTGGGAATATCTTTTCAATAACACGTAATCCCCAAAGCTTTATAATTCCAGAAACAAGTCCGTATACAATACCTACAGCAATTAGCCCTCCTAAAGTTCCGGGATACCCATATAATTTGGTACCGGCTACAATTGGAGCAATAAAAGCGAAGCTMCTTCCTAAAAACACAGGAACTTTCCCTTTGGTGATGAGGTGAAAAATAAGTGTTCCAACACCAGCAGTAAATAGTGCTACAGCAGGGTCAATGTCAATTAATAGGGGGACGAGCACAGTGGCTCCAAAGGCGACAAATAAAAATTGTACACCAATAATAATTCTCTTGGGTAAGTTGGTTTGCATTGTAATATTTTTTTTTGTTATAAAATGCAAAGATACACCTCGTTATCCATAGGGACAATAGTTTGTTGTGATTTTTAGTGGAGAATAGACACAGGGAACAAGAACCAAGAGACAAGACTTGATTTTCTGTGGAACAAGATGTTTAGTTCTAAATGAGATGGGAGTTTTTTAAAAAGTAAAACCAAGTGGAAGTGATGAGGTTTCTAGCGTCAATTCGAGTGATTTCCTTATAAGATCTGTTTAGAGTTTATATTGATATAGTATGAAGAATAGCGGATTTAGAGAAGAACATCAATGTAAGAAGGTTTTACGACCTAATAGTCTGTTTCTGTGTTGTTATGGAATCATATGAAAGGGATTAGGTCATATGGCATAAAAGAGAGATTACCACGCTATCGCTCACAATGACAGCTGCGTTTGTAACAGGTTAGGGTGTGCAGGATTTTGGCTAGAGTCATGGTTTATTCTCGAATATGGAAGTGATGAGGTTTCTAGCGTCAATTCGAGATTGTAGTTTTTAAAAAAACAAGTGGCAGTGGTGACGTTCAGTGAAATGCTAAAGGTAGAGGAAAAGTACACTTTGTAATATTGATAATTTCAAATCGAAGCCTGTCTTTTATGCAGTATATATGTTCAAAAGCTGCGAGATTCAGGAGCGACCYTWKGAGCGACGCGCAGTTTTGGACATGGTTTTTAATAAGGCTTTTTGCCGCATTAAAAAATACATCATAAAAGGCTCCTTTTTTTGGTTCGTTTTTTTTGGAGAAGCAACTGCGTAGCAACTCACGAACACCCCTAAAATAAAATGGGTGAGTAAAAAAATGAACATACAGAATAAAATTACGTCAATGGTAGTGGTTTTCTTATGAATCCGAAGGAATTCTAAAAGAAAACTGTATCCAGAACAGCTCTATAATGTAAAAAAAGTGGATGACTGTGATAATTTAGTTTAAGACAGCCTAATTATTACTTATGGCAAATTCAAAACAATATAAAATAGAAAAGGCGTTGATTTTTAAATCAACGCCTTTTTTATATGGATGTATAAAAGTATTATACTTTCATAATTTCTTCTTCTTTTTCGGTAGTTATTTTACCTATTTTTTCTGTGTAGGCTTTTACTAACTTTTCTATATCTCCTTCTGCATTCGATTTCTCATCTTCAGAAGCATCAGTGCTTTTAATTTCTTGCATGGCTTCCTTACGGTCGTTACGCAAACTTACTTTAGATTTTTCAGAGGCTGCTTTGGCTTGTTTTGCCAAATCTTTACGTCTGTCTTCTGTAAGTGGTGGAACCGCGATAATGATAATATCACCATTRTTCATAGGATTGAACCCTAAATTTGCAAACATAACACCACGCTCAATTTCTTGAAGCATGCTTTTTTCGTAAGGTTGCACGGTAATAGTGTGTGCATCCATAGTACTTACATTTGCTATTTGACTTAGTGGCGTTTGTGTACCGTAATAATCTACCATTACACTTGYCAACATTGCAGGWGTTGCTTTYCCTGCTCTAATGCGTCTAAATTCTTTTTCTAAATGGACAATAGAGTCGTCCATAGATTCTTTAGCGCTGTCTATAATGAATTTTAAATCTTCGTTCATGATTGTAAATATAATAATACAGTTTTATTTATCGACGATTGTTCCAATTTTTTCTCCTGAAACTACTTTTTCAAGATTYCCATTGGTATTCATGTCAAATACAACTATTTTTAATTCGTTTTCTTGACTTAAAGWGAAGGCAGTCATGTCCATTACTCTTAAGTCATTTTTTATCACATCTTTGTAAGAAATGGTATCGTATTTGGTAGCGGTAGGGTCTTTTTCAGGATCTGCTGTATAGATACCATCTACACGTGTTCCTTTTAAGATAACATCTGCACCAATTTCAATAGCTCTTAAAACAGCTGCTGTATCAGTAGTAAAATAAGGGTTTCCTGTTCCTCCAGCAAAAATAACAACACGTCCTTTTTCTAAATGACGTACCGCTTTTCTTTTGATAAAAGGTTCTGCTACTTGCTCCATTTTAATGGCAGTTTGCAAACGTGTTGGTACATCGTCATCTTCTAAAGCACTTTGTAAAGCCAATCCGTTGATAGCTGTAGCTAACATTCCCATATAATCTCCTTGGACACGGTCCATTCCATTACTGGCTCCTGCAACTCCTCTAAATATATTACCTCCTCCAATTACAATGGCTACCTCGGTACCCATTCCAACAATTTTTTTAATCTGTGCTGCGTATTCTGCAAGGCGTTTTGGGTCAATCCCATATTGACGTTCACCCATTAATGCTTCGCCACTCAATTTTAAAAGAATTCTCTTATAGCTCATAATAATATATAAAGTTGTGCAAATATATAAAATACTTGGCTTGTACCACAGTTTGAAACCAGTCCTTATTAAAAAATATTTATTTTTTAAAATAACACCTTAAATTTACCTTTTAATTAGTAGCGATGTTTAGGTTTAATACCTCTAAAATTGAGGGCTGTTTAAAGTGAAAAAGGTACCGTAATCAAGATTGCGGTACCTTTAAGTGAATTACTTCTATAATTGAATTGGGGTTGTCTAATGTAATAGTTTTGTAAAAGATGTGATTACAGTTAATTCTACATCTTGAATGTCTTTTGATGCTGTCTTAAGTAGCTGTCTAACAGTAGTGCTGTCTACAGTTTCTCCTGAGAGTTTTTGCTGAGTGATTTCTGAAAGTACAGCTAAGTTTTTAGAGATTGGTTCCAAGTTTTTTAACAGCGGATTACTTGTTAGTTTTTTAAATGCTTGGTGATTGTGTTGCCATTTTTTCAACCAGTTTATAATTGTTTCCTTGTGTTGGTTTGTGGGCTTTTTCAGGAATAATTCCACATCAGCATTAAACAATACAGCATCAGTTGCATCGGGTGTACACGCATCGGCAAATAGTGTAAAAGGGGAGTAGGTTTGATATTCCGTACCTCCTTTGTTTCTTGTGTATATTTTTAAAGGAGCACAAACCCTACTTAGCACTYGTAATACTTGTGTATTTTYGGATTTTGTAATGTTTCTAARGATCACATTTTTATAGGAATTATGTGTCAGTCCTAGTTGTTCCAGTTGCGTACTAATGTAAGGCAGGCGTTCTTGTAAATGGGCTAGGTCCTGTTTGTTCTCAGAAGACCAGAATCGCTCGGCAATTGCTGCGGTCCTTGGCCAAATGCGTGAGTCTATTGTTAAAGGAGTTGCTAGTTCTGACCACATAGTGGCTTCTGCTCCTAATACTCTTTTTCGCTCCTGGCTCGTTAAATTTAAATTACTAGGAAGTGGATTTACAAGGTAATGTTCTGCTACGGGYTGCATTAAATCAATATAAAAYCCGTTTGATAATACCGTTTGATATCCTTTTTTTGCGGCTTCAATTAAAGAACCTAATGGTTTTTTTCCTTCGTTTACTCCTTTCCAAGAATGGATAAGTGCAGAGGTAGGCATATTGGGCGTCATAATTTCTTCCCATCCCATCACTTTTTTACCGTATTTCGCTAGTATCTTTTCTACCTTAATATTAAAATAGGTCTGTAAATCATGATTTGTTTTTAAGCCATGTTTTAGTTTGAATTCTTGTATGAGTTGGTTTTCATCCCAATGTTTTCCTTCGTTTTCATCTCCTCCAATATGAAAATATTTACTGGTGAAAAGTGGGGCTATTTCGCTAAATAATCCATCCAATACCTCGTAGGTTTTTGGGTTTATTGGATTTAAAGTGGGGTCGAATATCCCTGAATTTCGTTCTATGCTATAGTCTTGGTTTTTACTGGCTAGTTCTGGGTAGGCAGTAAGGAATGCAGTTGCATGCCCAGGAATGTCAATTTCAGGAATTACCATAATCCCTAAATTATCCGCATAGGCAACAATGTCTTTTATTTGTTCTTGTGTGTAGAACAAACCATCAGTACCTAACTCCTGTAATTTAGGATACAATTTAGATTCAATTCTAAAGCCTTGGTCGTCGGTTAAATGCCAATGAAAAACATTCATTTTTACCGATGCCATACCTCTTAAATTTCTTTTGATAACATCAATTGGTTGGAAATGTCGTGCTACATCTAACATCAAACCTCTCCAGGTAAATCTAGGATGGTCTTTAATTGTTGCTTTTTGAAAATAAAAATAAGTGTCGTTATTATCCACCAATTGAAGGAGTGTTTCAAGGGCATGAAGCGCTCCTAAATCGGTTGTAGATTGTACATTAATTAGATTGTTTTCAAAGTTTATTTGGTAAGATTCATCTTCATGAATTTCCAGTTTTCCAATCCTATCATACTTGACAATAATGTTAATATTGGACTTGTCGAGCTTTGTTAAAGGAAAGCCGTTTTTTATAAATACGCCTGTTTTATTGGTTAATCTTCGTAAAAACTGAGTGGCCGCATGGTGTATCCTGTCAGAACTCTGATTCGGGATTACAATACGGATGTTTTTATCTATTTTCAGGTGGCCTTCTACAACCTCAATGGATTGAGGCCAGGGCATAAGGTGGACGGGAGCTGTGGTTTGAGCGAAGGAAAATCCGCTAAAAAGCAGCATCATAAAAAACGTTTGGATTGCTTTCATTTAAATTAATAATTGGTTAATAATGATATCTTTTAAAGGCTTCGATGGCTTCGTAATCTGCCAAGCCTAGATTGTGGTATTCTTTGGCGGTTTCGGTATTGCGTTCTTCGGCACGTACCCAAAATTCTCGGGTGTCATCACCTTGAAACATAACACCATCCTTTTGTGTTTGGTGGAAAAATATAGTATGACGCTTTTTTAAGACTTGATCAGGACTCAAAGGCACTGCCATGTCTATTTGATGCGTATCCCATTCGTGCCATGCACCTCGGTATAACCACACCCAACAATCATTCATAAAACTCAATGGTTTCAATATTTTTAATGCTTCTAAAATAACATCTAAACAGGTTTTATGTGTTCCATGAGGGTCGGCTAGATCTCCTGCTGCATAAATCTGATGTGGTGCTATTTCCTTGATCAAGTCTATGATAATTTCAATGTCTTTGGCTCCAATAGGATTCTTTTTAATGGTTCCTGTTTCGTAAAAAGGAAGGTTTAAGAAATGAACATGATTATCGGGTACATTTAAAAACCTTGTGGCACCTAATGATTCAGATTTTCTGATTTCTCCTTTTAAGTTTCTTACCGTTGGATGATCCATGGTATTGCTTTCCTTATTTTTTAATTGATTGATTAAAGAAAGTACTTGGTTGTTTTCTGGAGAAATATGTTGAAAAACTTCCGCAAATTTTAAGGCGTCAGTATCGCTTACGGAAATGTTTCCAGAAGTTTGATAGGCTACATGTACTTCGTGTCCTTGTTGCACTAGTCTGTCAAAAGTTCCTCCCATAGAGATCATGTCATCATCTGGATGTGGACTAAAAATCAGGATTTTCTTTTTGGCAGGTAAGGCTCTTTCGGGTCTTTTTGCATCGTCCGAATTTGGTTTTCCTCCAGGCCATCCTGTAATCGTATGTTGTAATTTGTTAAACATGGTAATATTTAAGTCGTAGGCATTACTTCCGCTGTTGGTAAGTAAGCTAGACATTCCATGTTCGTTATAATCTTTATCGGTAAGTTTTAAAATGGACTTTTTAGTTAAATCACTCAGCCAGACAATCGCTTTACTTGTAAGTGTAGTGTTSCAAATACAAGGACCTACAAGCCACGGTGTTTTTATTCTTGTTAAATCTTCCGCTGCTTCTTGATTTAATATAAAGGAGGTATTCGGATGGTTTTGTAAATAAGTAGCTGGGATATCTGAACTGATTTCACCTTCTATAGTTTGTTTTACGATGGATGCCTTGTTGTTTCCCCAGGCTAATAATACAATACGTTTGGCATGCATAACGGTGCCAATTCCYATTGTAATTGCTTTTTTTGGAACATTGTTAACTCCTAAAAAACTAGGGGCTGCATCTGCTCTTGTCATATGGTCTAAGGTGATGCTTCGGGTACTGGAATTATAATGAGAACCAGGTTCGTTAAATCCGATRTGTCCAGTTCTACCTATTCCTAATAATTGGAAGTCCAATCCACCATAGTCTTTAATTTTTAATTCGTAATCGATACAGGACTGATGTAATTCCGAAGCGGGAACTTGACCGTCTGGAATGTTTATGTTTTCTGGTTTTAAATCGATATGATTAAACAAATGCTCGTGCATAAAATAATAATAACTATGCACGCTTTCTTTAGTCATAGGGTAGTATTCGTCCAAGTTAAAGGTAACTACGTTTTTAAAACTCAATCCTTCTTCTTTATGTAAACGCACCAACTCCTCATACACTTTTATAGGAGATGATCCTGTGGCAAGTCCTAAAACACAAGGTTGATTTAAGGCTTCTTTTTCTTTTATAAGTTGTGCTATTTCACGTGCTACGGCAATGGATCCTGTTACAGAATCTGTGGCTATAATATTATGAATCTTTTCGAATCTTGTTTCTTCGAACTGTCCAGCTGTTTGGTGTATTATCTGTTGGTTATTCATAGTTATGTTGGTTTATTTGATTGGTTGGAAATAAATTTAATCGGATAACTATTGGTTTAGAATTTATTTCGACAAATAACACGTATGAAATGACGTAAAACAAGAAACAGAAATTTATAGCTGCTTGGTGTTATTAGTTATTTAAAGGATTATTTAAAATATAGCTTAGAGCTATTTTATAGGCTATTTTTATGTACTTATAAAATTCATTGGTTTCTAATTGCTAGTCTGTTGGTTAAAAATAGACGGGAGCTAGTTTTTAGAAAAGAAAAATAGATATACAGCAGRAAAAGGCCTATAGAGAACAGAATTTCAACGAGAATTAGATTTTTATGATATTTGAAGCTTCATCGAGAATAGAAATATTTTGAGATGATTGAGAAATAGTGTATTTTTTCAAAATATTAAAAGTAATAATTCATTTTGCAAAGAATATTAAATAGTTTAAAAATCACGAATGCTGTTATAGCACGTAAGTACCACATTGTTTTTTGGCTTGTTTATTTTGTGTTTAATTTTATTAGATGGGGAAGCTATTTTGATGATTATTGGTATTCCTTAAAATCTAATTTAGTAGAATTCCCGTTGCATATTGCTGCGGTTTATCTTCATATTTATATATTTATTCCCAAGTTAATTGCCCGTAAAAAATACAAAGAGTATTTTGTGGCAATGCTGTTATTATTTACGACAGTGTATTGTATAAGGACAGGCTTAAATTATTTATTGGTGACTCAGAATATTTGGCCAGAAGTAGACGGTTATCAGCAAGCGTTTACATTCAACCACATTGTAGCAGTTGTTTTAGGAGAACTGTAYGTGATTGGTTTAGTAAGTGCTATAAAAATGGTGTACGATTGGATTTTTGAATTGAATAAAATAAAAGATTTAAAAAAGGTGCAATTGCAAATGGAGTTGGATTTACTGAAGTCTCAAATTCAACCCCACTTTTTTTTCAATACCTTGAATAATTTATATGCGCTTACGCTTACAAAATCGGATGTGGCGCCAAGCGTAGTGTTAAAGTTATCTGACATTATGCAGTATGTCTTATACGAAGTAAAGGAGCCGTATATTAAGTTATATGATGAAATAAAATATGTGCAAAATTATTTAGACCTCGAGCAACTTAGGTATGGGGATAGGATAGATTGTTCCTTGGAAATATTGGGCTGTATAGACGATGTTAAAGTGCCACCTCTATTGTTTTTGCCGTTTATTGAAAACTGTTTTAAACATGGGGATATAGGAGATGCTCCTATGAAAGTTCGTATTTCGTTTCAAAATAACGAGGAAAATGTATTGAGTTTTTATGTAGAAAATTCTTATTTAGTGAACGAAATTGAAGGTAGAATTAATGGTATAGGTATCCGGAATGTAACCAGAAGGTTAGAGTTGKKGTTTSGYRWWRARWWTRARMTGRYRMRYSATCAAAATAATAATAAATATTGTGTGCTTTTAAAGATTCCAATTCATAAAACGATATAAGTTACGGTCGTGTTTTTTGAGTTAAAGTAGCGTGTATTAATCAGGTAAAAGTTAAAAATGATGAATATTAAATGTATTATAATTGACGACGAACCATTGGCTTGTACAGTGATAGCGTGTTATTTAAAGGATATTTCAAATATAGAGTTAGTTGGAACTTTTGGAAATGCGATTGATGCTATTTCCTTGTTAGAAGAAGGAGGGATAGATCTGATTTTTTTAGATATTAATTTACCTAAAATGTCGGGCTTAGAATTTTTGAAAACATGGAAAGTAAAACCATTAGTTGTTATTACTACGGCCTATAGAGAATATGCGGTAGATAGTTTTAGTTTGGATGTATTGGACTATTTAGTAAAACCTATTCCGTTGGCTCGTTTTTTGAAATCGATTAATAAAGTGAGTACTGCGTTAATGAATAGTAGAAATGTACAGGTAGAAGTCCCTAGCAGCCCTAGAACGCACATTTTTTTGAAAGTTGAAAAAAAATTAGTAAAATTTAGACTGAACGAACTCTTGTTTATAGAGAGTTTAAAAGATTATGTAAAAGTGACTACTTTATTAGGTGATTATTTAGTGCATCGTTCCATGACAAGTATTTTAGAAGAACTTCCTAATGATCAATTTATTCGTGTACATAGATCCTTTGCTATTTCCTTAAATAAAGTCAATTGTATTGAAGGAAATACCATTGAAATATCAAACAAGCGAATTCCTATAGGCAGGAATTATCAAGTGTTGACAAAACAACGTATTTTGGATGTTTCAACTTTTGAAGTGTAAGAGCCTTTTTTTTGGAAGCTTATAGCGTCGTTTATGGAGTAAAACATACTGTTAAGCTATCCAAGATTGTTATTTATAGAAATTAGTTATTTAAATCTACGAAATGTAGTACTTTAGAAACTGAATTATTTTTATCAAAAAAATAAATAACCTTAAACTAAAACGTACTTTATGTYSACTTCTTCAAGTAATCCCCCTATTAATACAACCATTCCAATTATCATTATTGCGGGTCTGTTTTTTATCTTTGGTTTTGTGACCTGGATAAACGGAGCATTGATTCCTTTTATGAAAACAATTAACGAACTTACCGATGCTCAGTCTTATTTAGTAGCTTCAGCATCTTATATATCATTTGTGGTAATGGCACTTCCTGCATCCTATATTCTCGGGAAAATTGGCTATAGAAAAGGGATGTCCTTAGGCTTGTTTATTATGGCAATAGGCGCATTAATTTTTATTCCTGCAGCCGAAGCAAGAACTTATTGGTTGTTTTTAGTGGCTATTTTTATTCAAGGAGTAGGRATGACGATATTACAAACAGCATCCAATCCATACATCACCATTTTAGGTCCTATAAAAAGTGCCGCAAAACGTATCGCTATTATGGGAATTGCTAATAAAGTGGCAGGAGCATTAGGGTCGTTTATTTTTGGAGCCATATTGTTGTCTGGAATAGACGAGGTTAAAGAACAATTAAGCATAGTTTCTGTAGAAGAAAAAAACAATTTGTTAAATACCATGGCGGATAGTGTTGTAACACCCTATTTAATTATGGCAGCGGTATTAGTKGTATTGGCAGGACTTATTTTAAAAGCGCCATTACCTCATGTTGAGCCAGATCCTATCGAAGAAGACGCAGAGGGAACTACTGCCAAAACAAGTATTTTCCAATTTCCTCATTTATGGTTGGGAGTGGTAGCATTATTCCTTTATGTAGGTGTTGAGGTAGTCGCTGGTGATACTATTATTGCTTATGGAATTTCCTTAGGATTTCCTGCTTCTGTAGCAAAAGGGTATACAGCCTATACATTAATGGCTATGGTAGCTATGTATGGTATTGGTGTGTTTGCCATTCCAAAATATATAAGYCAATCGTTGGCCTTAAAAATATCAGCTATTTTAGGKATWGTATTCACTTTTTGTATYGTGTTTACCACAGGGTTTACATCGGTATTGTTTGTGGCAGCTTTAGGTTTAGCCAATGCATTGGTTTGGCCGGCAATTTGGCCATTGACTTTAGAAGGTTTGGGTAAAWTCACAAAAACAGCTTCGGCATTATTGATTATGGCCATCGCTGGTGGTGCAATTATTCCTCCTGCATATGGTAAATTAGTAGATATTAATAARGCTAGTTTAATAGCTGAAGGAATGACTGAGACAGCGGCTACCATTCAAGCAGCTACAGGTGGATATTGGATCTTATTACCATGTTACCTATTTATCTTGTACTATGCTATTTCTGGACATAAAATGGGTTTAAAAAANTAAAGTCATGGCTGTAAAAAGRTTAATGGCATTGGATGTTTTACGAGGRTTAACCATTGCGTTAATGATCCTCGTMAACACTCCAGGWAGTTGGAGCTATGTGTATCCACCAYTATTACATGCAAAATGGCATGGGTGTACACCTACGGATTTAGTATTTCCTTTCTTTTTGTTTATTGTGGGKGTATCCATGTGGTATGCTTTTAAAAAGTTTGATAAAGGAATTACCAAGCCGGCYTTATTAAAAGTACTGAAGCGATTTTCTATCATGTTTTTGCTGGGGTTGTTGTTAAATGCATTTCCTAAATTTGATTTTGAAAACCTCAGAATTATGGGGGTTTTACAGCGTATTGCTGTGGCCTATTTAATAGGAGCATTGCTTTGCATGCAGTTTAGTTTTAAACAATTACTGTATATATTTGGAGGGTTGCTACTTGCATATTGGGGTTTATTACATTTAAGTGATGCCACCGATGTGTATAGTTTATCGGAAAATATAGTGCGGCAAGTAGATTTGTTTTTGTTAGGTGATAAGCATGTGTACAATGGATTCGGAATACCATTTGATCCGGAAGGATTGTTGTCCTGTCTACCCTCCGTTGCTACGGTATTACTCGGTTATTTTTCAGGGCGATTGATAACAAATGTTTCCAATATAATGACTGCTATTAAATCCTTAGTGATATATGGTTCGTTAGCTGTTGCATTAGGTACCGTATGGAGTTATTGGTTCCCTATAAATAAATCCTTATGGACCAGTACTTATGTGTTGTACACAGGAGGTTTGGCCATGTTGTTTTTGGCGTTTTTATTATTTCTGATTGATGTAAAAGGAGTGAAGAAATGGGCAAGTCCATTCATTCACTTTGGGACAAATCCATTGTTTATTTTTGTGTTTTCGGGATTGTTCGCAAAAGCATTAATTTATTTGGTATCTATTACCAATGCTTCTGGGAATGTTGAATCAGGATATGCGTACTTGTACAATCATGTATTTGTACCCGTCGCAGGAAATATGAATGGTTCGTTGCTCTTTGCAATTACACATATTATTGTGTATTGGTTTATTACCTATGTAATGTACAAACGGAAAATCTTTATTAAGATATAAGAAAAAAGGGCTGCTATTTTTTATTAAATAACAGCCCTTTTTTTAGCCAAAAGCCAAGAGCCAAAAGCCAGTGTAAAGAAACTATGAAATAGATGAGTATGAAAAGAGAATTGTAGTATTACAYCTCACGTAGCTGTGGCAAACTTACAACTTGTCACTTACCGCTTTTAACTAATTACTATGTTGGAAATTTTGATAAGTTTCCAATTCTCCTTCAGCATTATTAAAGATTAAAAACACTTTAAGTTCAGGGTGTTTTTCTAAAAATATTCTTGTCTTTTCTAGTCCCATGGCCATAAAAGCAGTGGCGTAAGCATCTGTGTCTGCACAATTAACGGCACCAAAAACAGACGCGGAGAGTAAATTACTAGCCGTTGCAAAACCCGTTTTAGGATTAATAGTGTGAACAAATCGATGTCCATTTTTGTCAACTTTAAATTTTCTGTAGTTTCCAGAAGAAGCGATAGATTCATTGTTGAGTTGAATGGTGATGGCGATGGATCTAGAACCGTCAAAGTTAGGGTCCTCTATCGCAATGGTCCAAGGTTTGTTTTTGTTATTATGCCCTCTAACTCTGATTTCACCTCCTATTTCTACCATGTAATTTTCAATATTTTTAGTTTCAAAATAATTACTAATTACGTCGACTAAATATCCTTTTCCAACGGCATTAAAGTCAAATTTTATGGAAGGATGTTCTTTGATAATGTGACCGTCTATTAATCTTACTTTTTTAAATCCCACAAACTTTAATAGTTCTTTTATCGTAGTACTGTCCGGAGTGCTGCTTGTTTTTTTAGGGCCAAAACCCCATGCGTTTACTAATGCCCCAACCGTAGGGTCAAAAAAGCCATCGGTTTCTTGTGAAATTCTCTTTGAAGTAAGAAAAACATCTTCAAAATAATGGTCTATAGTAAGCGTGGAATCTCCATTGTTAATTTTAGAAATATCTGAGGTGGGGATGTATTGAGATGTAGATCTGTTCACCGCTTTTATCAAACTATCTATGGCTTTTTCTGCTGCTATTTTTTTTGTACTTAAAAATTTAATAGAGTAGGTGGTGCCAATGGCATTTCCTTGGAGAGTGTATGTTTGTATGCCGTTAGATTTGGACTGGTCAATACAAGAAAAAAGGCTGATAATAACAATAAATAATAGTAAATTTTTCATAAAAAATTGAAGGATTAATGATGTTTGCGAAGATAATGTAAAAAAGGTAAAAAAAACATTTTAAAAACCTTGGATTTACTATGGTTATGGTACGCTTTTTGTATATTTGTGACATTCGTTAAAAAACGAATATATAAACCTGTAAAATTATTATAATGAAAAAATTCCTCGTAGTGGCTATTATGTCATCTGTAGTTCTAAGCTCTTGTGTATCGAAAAAACAATACACCGAATTAGAAGGTAAGTTTGGAAAAAGCAAACAAGAATTGGTTGATATCAAAGCCGATTTAATGAAATGTGAAATTGAAAAAGATAAAAACACTACGCTTGTTTCTACTTTAGAGCAACAAGTTGTTGATTTGAAAAAAGATAAAGAAACAACATTAGAATTTGTTGGAGATTTAACTGTATTGTCTAGATCTGCATCTGAGAATATTAAAGAAACGTTGGCTCAAATGGCAAAGAAGGATAAGTATATTCACCACATCCAAAATGCTATGAACTTAAAAGATTCTTTAAACTTAGCTATTGGATTTAAATTAAAAAGTGTGTTGATAGATGGACTTGATGATGAAGATATCCAAGTGAATGTTGAAAAAACTGTAGTTTATATTTCTATCGCTGACAAATTATTGTTTAGAAGTGGTTCTGCAATTATTTCTGATAAAGCAACTGCTGTATTAGCTAAAGTTGCTGCTGTTGTGAATGCACAACCAGTAGACATGGAAGTTATGGTAGAAGGGTATACTGATAATATTTCTATCAGTACTACTGGAATTAAAGATAACTGGGATTTAAGTGTAAAAAGAGCAACGTCTGTTGTACGTATTTTACAAAATAAATTTAATGTAGATCCTTCTAGATTGGTAGCTGCTGGTCGTGGAGAGTACAGTCCAGTTGACAGCAACGATACTGTTGAAGGTCGTTCTAAAAACAGAAGAACAAGAATCGTTTTAATGCCTAAATTAGATCAATTCTTTGAAATCTTAAATACTAAAGTAGGAGAGTAATTTCCCACTAACTGTATCTGAAAAAGAGCTGCCTTTGGCAGCTCTTTTTTTTGTGCTTTGTTTTTATTTAGGCGGGGTATTATTAAGTATTAGATGCCTTTTTTTTATTCCTTTAAAACTTTCTAAATAAAAACAACTAAAAAGTAACCTAAACAAATG
>NVSD01000054.1 GCA_002401105.1 Flavobacteriaceae bacterium
TTTGAAGCCAAGAAAATTGGATCCTTTAGTGCTGTAAGAATACTTATCGAGTCTGGCTCTATTTGTTCCGCAATTCTTGCTGCTAATTTTTCTAAGGTATCCTGATTGTTAAATGAGAGCTTTAAAACCGTTTGATTCCCGCTTCTGAGTAAATTGATTAATTGGTTGTTATTCATTCCTTTTTTAATGAAATAACGTCCTGCTTTAATTTTTGAGGGATAGTTTTTTTTGTTCGCTACCCAATTTAAAGGTTTCACACGCTTTACAAAGGGGCGTATTAAGCCTTCTACTTCGGAGTAGGATGCATTCGTAGGAATGTATATATAACCTTCTTTTACAGTATTTGGTTTGTAAATTTTACTGTAATAACTATGCGCTAAAACACTTGCCATAATTAGTATTAAGGCGGTCAGTAGGAGGATGAGTTTCTTTTTATTCATGGGTGTTGATCAACTGAAATAATAATTCGTTTTTATAAGTATTGTTACTGTAAATCCAATCTTTTTTACAGMCTACTTGTGTAAATAATAGTGAGGAAAAAAGTTGAATACTTCGGTTATTGTCCGAAGTAATATTTGCATATAATTGATGCAATTGAAGTTTGTTAAAACTGTAGTGTATTAGTAGTTCTAGTGCTTCTTTGGCATAGCCACATCCTTCAAATTCAGGTAGGATTAAGATACCAACACCTGCTCGGTGATGATCTGGGTTAAAATCAAACAAATCTACCATACCTACAGGTTTTTTATTTAGCACTATAACAAAGCGTTGTTGTAAGGCTTCATAAATAGACTGCCCAGCATTGGCKATGTATTGTTTGAGAATAAATTTGGAAAAAGGAGCCGTGGTACCACTTACCTCCCAAAAATCTTCATTATTTTCTGTTTGAAACAAAAAATCTAGGTCTTCAGGTTCTAAAGCACGTAATTCGATATGTTCTCCTTTTAAATATGCCATTAGTAAGTAATTGTTCCTTTAAAACTATTGACAGCAGGGCCTGTTAAAAAAACATTGGTATAGCTATCGTCTTCTACGATGAACGAAACATTTAGAAGGCCTCCTTCTACTTGTAAATCGATAGAGTTAGACGTAGTTTTTTCTAAACTATGTGCCACAAGTGCTACTGCAGTTACTCCTGTTCCACAGGCCAAAGTTTCGTCTTCTACTCCTCGTTCGTAGGTGCGGACTCTAAAATGAGCATCTCCGGTCTGGGTGACAAAATTAATATTAGAACCCTCGTTGAGGTACAATTCTCCATATCGGATGGCAGCACCTTCTTCTTTTACATTTACCAAAGCAACATCTTCACAAAATTGTACATGATGTGGTGATCCTGTATCCAAGAAACTATAGCCTTCGAAATGTGTAAAAAGACTGATGTCTCCCATTTGTAAACTTACAATTCCTTCTTTTATGGAGGCGTTATGTAGGCCGTCGGCAGCATCAAAGGTCGTTTTATTTTCAATTACACCTAGCATTTTTGCAAAAGCCACCGTACATCTACCACCATTGCCACACATGCTTCCAAGGGCACCATCGGCATTAAAATATACCATTTTAAAATCGCTAGTGTCCGAGTTTTCCAACAGAATTAATCCATCAGCACCCACTCCAAATCTACGATCACATAGTTGGTTAATTATTTTTTTATTATCTTTAGGAAAGCTCAACGATCTATTATCAATCATTACAAAGTCATTTCCCGTTCCCTGATATTTGTAAAATTCTAGTTCCATTAGCGCAAATGTACTAAAAATAGCAATATTTTTTGCACTCTCTTACATTGGTATTTTATCAGCTGTTAAAATGCGTTAAGAATTAGTTAACTGTAGTTAAAGATATATTTTGAATTATTTTTTAAGCTACTTTCGATATAGGTTCTAATAAGTAGATACCCCTAAAACGAAAATATTATGAAGAAAATAGGAGAAATGTTGTTGATTTCAATGATAGGTGGTGCGCTTACCTTAGGGGCGTATGTTACTTTTGTGGAATCAAACAGAGCAAAAGAAAATACAAGCTCTCAAACAGCGAAAGAGGATTCCATAATTCATGCAAATTTTAATCCARCTAGAAGGGCCTCCTTCGAAAATACAGACTTTACCCATGCCGCAGCACAAACATTAAATGCAGTGGTACATGTTAAGAATACGGCGATTAGTTCTAGTGTGGATCCATTTACGGAATATTTTCATGGTCAATCACGTAATTTTCAGAAAAGAGCTCAGATTGGAACAGGTAGTGGGGTGATTATTTCCTCCGATGGATATATTATTACAAACAATCATGTARTAGATAATGCGACGGAAATAGAGATTACTATGGATAATAAAAAGACCTATATTGCGGAGCTTATAGGAACAGATATTAAAAATGATATTGCGTTGGTAAAAATAAAAGGGAATGATTTTCCGTATGTTACTTTCGGGAATTCAGACGATGTTAAAGTAGGCGAGTGGGTATTGGCTGTTGGAAATCCGTACAACCTTACCTCAACCGTTACGGCAGGAATTATCAGTGCAAAAGGACGTGATTTACGTGGGAATTCTTCCATTGATTCATTTTTGCAAACGGATGCTGCTGTAAATCCTGGCAATAGTGGAGGAGCCTTAGTAAATATTAGAGGTGAACTTATAGGAATTAATACCGCTATATCTTCTCAAACGGGCTCGTTTATTGGCTACTCTTTTGCAGTACCATCCAATATTGCTAAAAAAGTAATAGAGGATATTATGGAATATGGAACCGTGCAACGTGCGTTGATTGGTATTTCATATAGTGTAAAAGGAGATGATCATTTTGAAGGTGTAAAAATTGGTGAAATTACACCGAATGGTGGAGCTGATATGGCGGGACTTCTAAAAGGAGATATTATCACCAAGATAAATGAAGTGAAAATTACTGAGTTTTCAGATTTAAGTGGTCAGTTAAGTGCGAGAAGACCAGGAGATAGTTTAAGAGTCACCTTTATTAGAAATGGGAATGAAATGGTGAAAACCGTAACATTGACTAAAAACACTTTTAAAGAGTTAAAAGTACTAGGGTTGATTTTAAATGATGTGGACTTAAAAGAAGCTGCTAAACATAATTTGAAAGGCGGCGCAAAAATTGAATCGGTTGCGAACAGAGACCTGATCAATTTAGGAGTAGAAAAAGGGTTTATTATTATAAAAATAAATAAAAAAGAAGTGAGAAATGCCGATGATGCCATTCAAATTATTTCAAGTAAATACGGTAAAGAAGTGATGTATATAGAAATGATGAATAATTATGGGCAAATAGAGAGATATGTATTTAGATAAATAAAGAGATTTAATGATTTGAAAAAATCCTTTCCAAAAAGGAAAGGATTTTTTTTTATAAAACACACTACGAAAACGTTTGAAATAGCTACTTTTGCGGCGAACAACATTAATTTAAATTAAAACACTCAACAATGCAACACACGGAAGTTTACGAAAAAGAACTGGCTTTCCAAGCAAAACGTAGGAGGGCAACCGTCAAATTYATTAAAATTATTAGCGATTTTTGGTACGATGATACCGTGGAGTTAATATTATTTAGGAATCAATTAATTGATAGAAATGTAAGCGAAATTTTRTCACTGCTAGAATATGCCGGTGATTTYGTMGAAAAGCCTATTTCTATTTTCGACGCCTTAGAAATGGCMGAGGCTATTGGAAAAATAGACTTACCWCCTTCCAAATTAGACGTAGGTAAATTGGTGTACGAGTTTCAYTCTAGTGACACATCCATAGATTCGTTTATCAAAGATAAATTAAATGGATATGAAAAAGCGGAGAGGTTTAAGCCTAGAGACGTAGTTTTATATGGATTTGGTCGTATTGGTAGATTACTTGCGCGAGAATTAATGGCGAAGACAGGTAAAGGAAATTTGATGCGTTTGAGAGCGATTGTAACGCGTGGAGAAATTACTGAAACGGTATTGGAAAAAAGAGCTTCGTTATTGCGAGATGATTCTGTTCATGGAGAATTTAGAGGGACCGTAAGAGCTGATTTTGAAAAGACAGCACTTATTATAAATGGTACCACCGTAAAGGTGATATCTGCTGACAATCCAGAAGATATTGATTATACGAAGTATGGAATACATGATGCCTTAATTATCGACAATACGGGAGCTTTTAGAGATAAAGAAGCATTGTCTAGACATCTTAAATCCATCGGTGCGAGTAAGGTATTAGTGACTGCTCCAGCGAAAGGAATTCCCAATATTGTTTATGGAGTAAATCATAAAGAACATTGTCCTGATGAGGTAGATGTTTTCTCTGCAGCTTCTTGTACAACCAATGCTATTACTCCAATATTAAAAGCGGTACAAGAAAGTTTTGGAATTGAAAATGGGCATTTGGAAACGATACATGCCTATACAAATGATCAAAATTTAGTGGATAATATGCACAGTAAATACCGAAGAGGACGTGCCGCAGCGCTGAATATGGTAATTACAGAAACGGGGGCTGGAAAGGCAGTAGCAAAAGCCTATCCTATTTTAGAAGGCAAGTTAACGTCCAATGCTATCCGTGTACCCGTTCCGAATGGATCTTTGGCCATTTTGAATTTGAGAATTGAAAATGCTGCGAGTAAAGAATCCGTAAATCATGCAATTAAAAAGTATGCTTTGGAAGGAGGTTTGGTAGAACAAATTAAATATTCCATGAGTAACGAATTAGTGTCCTCCGATATTATTGGGACATCATCTCCTGCTATTTACGACAGTAATGCTACCATCGCCACGGCTGATGGGAAGAACATTGTAATTTATGTTTGGTATGATAACGAGTATGGATATAGCCATCAAGTAATGCGATTGGCACGCTATGTGTCCAAAGTGAGAAGATTTGTCTTTTATTAGTCATCTACTAATTGTTAATATTAAGAACCGAAGTCTGTTTCAGCTTCGGTTTTTTTGTATATTTTCGCTATATATTAAGATACAATACSTGTAAACATGACATCAATTTTAGCCGAAATTCAATCCTTAAGAACGGAATTAAGAGAATATAATTACCAATACTATGTGTTGGACAATGCTAGTATCTCTGATTATGAATTTGATATGAAATTGAAAGACTTGGAATTGTTGGAAAAAGACAATCCTGAGTTTTTTGATGCCAATTCTCCAACGCAACGCGTAGGAGGTGAAATCACCAAGAAATTTAATAATGTCACTCATAAAAACAGGATGTATTCCTTGGATAATTCCTATTCCTTGGAAGATTTATTGGATTGGGAGAAAAAGATTCAAAAAATGTTGGGTACGGATGCTATCGAATATACCTGTGAATTGAAATTTGATGGAGCTTCTATCAATTTGACTTTTGAAAAAGGAATTTTGGTGAGTGCCGTAACAAGGGGCGATGGTTTTGTAGGAGATGATGTCACCGCAAATATAAAAACGATTAAATCGATTCCCTTAGTATTGGAAGATGCCTTTTTAAGCGATTTTGAAATTCGTGGAGAAATTATTTTACCACTAGAAAGGTTTCGTAAGATGAACGAGGAGCGAGTAGCAGCGGGAGAAGAAGCCTACCGTAATCCTAGAAATACTGCCAGTGGTAGTTTAAAATTACAGGATAGCGGGGAAGTTTCTAAACGCCAATTAGACTGTTTATTATACCATGTGGTGGATGCAAATAATACCTATAAAACACATTTCGAAACGTTAAAAGTAGCACGATCTAAAGCATTTAAAGTACCGCAGGAAATTACACTGTGTAAAAGTATTGCTGCTGTGTATGAGTACATTCAAGTTTGGGCAGCCAAACGTCACGATTTGCCTTATGAAACAGATGGAATTGTTGTTAAAGTAAACGATTTACATCAGCAGGACGAATTAGGTTTTACTTCTAAAGCGCCAAGATGGGCCATTGCCTACAAGTTTAAAGCGGAACAAGTAAGTACAGTACTACATAAAATCACCTATCAAGTGGGGCGTACGGGAGCGATTACGCCTGTCGCTAATTTGGAGCCTGTTCAGTTGGCTGGAACCACTGTAAAACGTGCTTCTTTACACAATGCGGATCAGATAGCCAAATTAGATATTCGTGAAAATGACACTGTATTTGTAGAAAAAGGAGGAGAAATTATTCCTAAAATTGTAGGGGTGGATTTAGACAAGCGCCCTGAAAAATCAGTGCCAACTATTTACAGTGAATCCTGTCCAGATTGTTATACGGACTTAGTACGTACAGAGGGAGATGCCAAGCATTATTGTCCAAATACTTATGGATGTCCTACGCAAATTACAGGAAGGATTCAGCATTTTATTAGTCGTAAAGCCATGAATATAGACGGCTTGGGGAGTGAAAGCATAGAACTTTTATTTAAAGAGCGGTTGATTACCAATTATGCTGATTTATACGATTTAAGAATGGAAGAAATAATTCCATTGGAACGTATGGCAGAGAAATCGGCAAAAAATATGATTGCCGGAATTGAGGCTTCTAAGCAAATTCCGTTCGAGAAAGTACTGTTTGCCTTGGGAATTCGATTTGTGGGAGAAACAGTTGCTAAGAAATTAGCCAAGCACTATAAATCCATATTTAATTTAATGATTGCAAGTACGGATGATCTTATTGAAGTAGATGAAATTGGAGAACGTATTGCCGAAAGTGTGGTGGAGTTTTCGAATGATTTAGGTAATATAGAAATGGTCAATCGATTAAAAATATACGGGTTGCAATTGGAAATAGTAGAAGATGAAAATTCAAATGTCTCGGAATTATTAGCAGGAAAAACATTGGTAGTTTCAGGTGTTTTTGAAATCATGTCTAGAAATGATTTAAAAAAGAGTATTGAAAGTCACGGAGGGAAAGTAGGAAGTTCTATCTCTAAAAAAACGAGTTATGTAGTGGCAGGTAAAAACATGGGGCCGAGCAAATTGGAAAAAGCTGAGAAATTAGAAATTCCAATTATTTCTGAGGAAGAGTATATTGCCATGGTAGGGGCCTAATACCAATTACAATCCAAAATAACCGATACAAATGGTTTGTTTTACGTTTTACCGTTGTTAAAAAATCTAACGATAGCTCAGGCTATCCTAAGATTTTTCGCCTAGCTAAAACAAAAAATAATTCTATTTCTAAACGGTCACTTGGAAATGTAATAGGTATAATATGTAGTGAAATTATAGTCCTGAGTTTAGAGACGCACTGCAACCTAGTATTGGTTTTTAGTAATTTGGTAAATTGTGATGTATTACTTCATTTGGATAAGTAAACAAACATAGAAACAAGAAAAAACTCACTGATTTTCGATAAATCAGTGAGTTTTTTTAATTGTAAAATTGTTTAAATAACTAGTAAGACATTTCTACAATAGTAGCTACATCAGTAGGAGTTAATGTGGCATTTTCTCCCATTTTAACCCATCCTCTGTCAGTAAAACGTGTAGAGATTTCCTCTGCAGTTCCTTTGAAATCATCGGTGTAATCTGATAATTTGGTATCTATACCTAAAGATTTAAAAAAGTCTGTGGTTTTTTGGATTCCAGCCTTCGCTCTTTCTTCCATGGTTCCTTCTGTAATGTCCCAAACACGAGTAGCGTATTGTGCTAATTTCTCTTTTTTACTTTCTAAATTATGGGTGTAATGACTCTCAGTAATAATAGCCAAAGTTCGTGCGTGGTCTATACCAAACAGAGCCGTTAATTCGTGTCCAATCATATGGATGGCCCAATCTTGAGGAACTCCCTGACCTATTAATCCATTCAAGCCCATAGTACAAGACCACATAAAGTTAGCGGCTGCTTTGTAATCACTAGGGTCTTTTATTATTATAGGAGCTACTTCTACTAAAGTTTGTAAAATACTTTCCGCAAAACGGTCTTGTAAATTAGCACCTACCGAATAGGTAATGTATTGTTCTAATACATGCACAAAGGCATCCGCAATACCATTGGCCAACTGTCTTTGAGGAATAGATTTTATAACAGTTGGGTCTAAAATAGAGAACTGAGGAAATAAACCTGGGCCTCCTATGGCATATTTTTCTTTGGTTTCTGCTCTTGTTATTACCGCTCCAGAATTCATTTCAGATCCTGTTGCAGGTAAGGTGAGTACGGTTCCAAACGGCATTCCTTTTTTAGTTGGAATATTGTTTTTAACAATGTCCCAAGGAGTATCTCCCTCATACAAAGCTGCAGCGGCTAAAAATTTAGTTCCGTCCAATACAGAACCTCCTCCAACAGCTAATAAATAGGTGATGTTTTCAGATTTAATAATACTTAGAGCCTCCATTAAAACGGCGTATTCTGGATTTGGGGGAATACCTCCAAACTCGATTACTTTAAACGTTTCTAAAGCTTCCGTAACTTGCTCGTAAATTCCGTTTGTTTTGATACTTCCTCCTCCATAAAGAATTAAAATTTTAGATCCTTCTGGAATTTGAGAAGCTAATTTCTCAATTTGGTTTTCTCCAAATAAAATACGTGTCGGGTTGTGTAAGTTAAAATTGTTCATTGTTTATTTATTCTATAACGGTGATTAATTCTTTGATGCTCTTACGAACTTTTGGAAGTTTTACTAGCCAATCTTTTTCTGTATCTCTATATCCTAAAGGAAGCATTACGGCACTGCGTAATCCTTTTGCTCTTAAGCCTAGAATCTCATCTAATTTATCTGGATCGAAACCTTCAATTGGTGTACAGTCTACTTTTTGCTCTGCAGCGGCAAACATAGCCGCACTAAAAGCAATATATGCTTGCTTTGCAGCATGGTTAAAGTTTGTTTCTTCATCGCGCTGAGGATACATGCCTAATAGCATTTTTCTATAAGCTTCCCATCCTTCGTTTTTGAATCCACGGACTTCATTGGTAAGGTCAAACATATGGTTGATGCGATCTTCTGTATAGGTGTCCCAAGCAGCAAATACTAATAAATGAGAACAATCTGTAATCATAGATTGATTCCAAGAAATAGGCTTGATTTGTTCTTTAATCTCTTTGTTTTTGATGACTAAGATTTCGAAAGGTTGTAAGCCGCTAGAAGTTGGTGCTAATCGCGCCGCTTCTAAAATAAGGGCTACTTTTTCTTCTGAAACGATTTTTCCATTCATCGCTTTGGCGGCGTAGCGCCATTCTAAAGTTTCTATTAATTTCATGATGCTATTATTTCTATGTTATCTGATTCAATTATTTGTGAATTTTTATCTGTTGAATTGGCTAAAACAATCATTGCCTTTGCAATGGTGTCCGCATAAATCATTCTGTATTTTTTTAGTTTGCCTTGAAGTAAAGGTTGAAAAAATGTAAGTATAAATTTCCAAATTTTCTCTCCCATCCTTGGCTCCTTTCGTTGTCCAACTATTAAAGATGGTCTAAGGATATATGTATGGTCTATGCCTTGTTCTAATACTTCAGTTTCCATTGCTCCCTTTGTTCTGTTGTAAAAAACACGACTGTTTTTATCAGCTCCTAAAGCAGAAACAACAATAAAGGTTGGAATGTTATGCTGTTTGCATAAGGAGGCAGCCGCCACAGGGATTCCATAATCTATTTTTCTGTAAATGTCAGTATCCGATGTTTTGTCCTTGGTAGTTCCAATACAACAAAACAATTCATCTGCTTTAAAGAACTCGGAAAATTGAGATAGATCTAGTAAGTCTCCAATATGCTGACTTACTTTTGAAGGTAAATTATCAATGTAGGTTCTTGAAATTAATACAATTTGTTCGTAGCGCGTATCTTCAATTAATTTTTCTAAGAGGAGGGAACCGGTAAGTCCTGTTGCCCCTAATATGATGGCAGTTTTTTTCATAATTGGATTTATTAATAAACGTTCATTCTTTTAATGATGAAAAAATTAGTGTTTTATACTGTCCCAAGCTGCTTCAAATGCAATTTTCAGTTGCTCATGGTCCAAAATAAAATCACCTCGTTTGTGTGCTGACAATAAAAAGGTGAGGGGGTAAATGGCATTTGCATACAGTATATGAGGAGCTATTGGTTTAATAATTGCTTCTTGTTGTCCACGTTTCCACAGTTGTAATAAGGGTTTAAAATAGGCAAGCGCCTCCTTTCTTACTTCTGTATCAATCATTGGAGTGGTCTCACATTGTGCTAAAAATGAAGAGGAACAGGTTTGTTTTAGTTTGTAATTAGCAATGTTATWCCAAATCAATTCAAAGCCTTTTTTTACRGGCATCGCTTCGTGGTAATTTATAAAKGCTTCCTTTGTGAAAGCTATTTTAGATTTGATATACAATTGATTGACTAAATCTTGCTTACTTTCAAAATAGAGGTAAATTGTAGCTGGTGAYACCCCTGCTAATTTTGCGATTTTAGACATCGGAGCTGCGTGAAACCCATTGTTATTTATAAGGTTAAGTGTTGCCTTTAACAAGGCTTCTTTTTTTTCTGTACTCTTAGTTCTCATAATCGTCAGATGTTGATGCTTGTGAATACTTTACAAAATAAACGCCTAATGMAATCWGTAAAAATTGTACTACCAATCGTATAATTGCAGCCTGATGTGTTCCCATAGCAGGTGTTTCTGTGAATAAATCAGCAATATGAATGGGTAAGAAAATACACATTAAAATTAAATATGCCCAAGATGCTAGTTGCTTTGTTTTAGGGATTAGTAAGCAAATCCCTATTACTATTTCAATAATTCCACTTGCATAAATTATAGCTGTTTTATACGATAAGAATGCGGGAACAAAGGGCAGATAAAATTCCATATTTACAAAATGTTGTACGCCTCCGAAGAGTAGAAAYAATGCAATGAATATTCTAAATAATAATGTTAATATGTTTTNGAGCATACGAGRTGNTTTTTTTTGACAAAGGTACAATTATTTTCTAAAAAGAATGATTGTTCATTTTAGAATTGTATTATTTTTAACAAATGAGCTTTTGGATCTCTCTTGTCTGTTGGTATTGCTCCAAAAAAAAAGTGCTCTCTTTCGAAAGCACTTTAAAAATTATATTAAAAAGAGAACTTACTCTTTTGTGGTCTCTTCATTTTTCTCAATTCGAATTGTTAGTTCTTTCGATTCAGTATTTAGATCCATATAAATACTATCGCCTGCGGAAAGTGTTGAGTTTACAATTTCTTCTGCTAAAGCATCTTCAATGTATTTTTGAATGGCTCTCTTTAGAGGTCTAGCTCCGTATTGTTTGTCAAATCCTTTATCTGCAATATAGTCTTTTGCTTCATTAGATAAATGAAGCGTGTATCCAATACCTTCAATACGCTTAAGTAATTTAGCTAATTCAATGTCTATAATTTTGTGAATGTCATCACGCTCTAAAGTATTAAAGACAATTACATCATCTACCCTGTTTAAAAATTCAGGAGCAAAGGTCTTTTTCAACGCATTTTCTATGATGCTTTTTGCATTGGCGTCTGCTTGTGCATTTTTAGAAGAAGTTCCAAAACCAACACCAGCTCCAAAGTCTTTCAACTGTCTAGAACCAATATTAGAAGTCATGATAATAATTGTATTTCTAAAATCAATTTTCCTACCTAAACTATCAGTGATGTATCCATCATCTAAAATTTGAAGTAGCATATTAAATACATCTGGATGTGCTTTTTCTATCTCATCTAATAAAACGATTGCATAAGGCTTACGTCTAATTTTTTCTGTCAATTGTCCACCTTCTTCGTAACCTACGTATCCGGGAGGAGCTCCAATTAACCTTGAAATGGCGAATTTCTCCATATATTCACTCATGTCAATTCTAACCAAGGCATCTTCACTGTCAAAAAGTTCTGTTGCAAGAATTTTTGCCAATTGTGTTTTACCAACTCCAGTTTGTCCTAAAAAGATAAACGAACCAATAGGCTTGTTAGGGTCTTTTAATCCAACTCGGTTTCTTTGAATGGCTTTCACTACTTTCTGAACAGCTTCGTCCTGACCTATAATTTTTCCTTTGATRGCATCAGGTAAATCATGTAGACGTTTACTTTCTGCTTCTGCTACTCGATTTACAGGGATTCCTGTCATCATGGAAACAACTTCTGCTACATTGTCCTCTGTTACAACTTGTCTGTTTAATTTAGAGTCCTCTTCCCACTTTTGTTGGGCGTGTTGCAATTCTCCTTCGATGCGTTTTTCGTCATCTCTTAAGCGAGCAGCCTCTTCGTATTTTTGTGTGTTTACTGCTTTGGTTTTTGCTTCTCTTACTTCTTCTAGTTCTGCTTCAAGCGATAACACTTCTTCAGGCACTACAATATTTGTAATATGTATTCTAGATCCAGCTTCATCCATAGCGTCAATAGCTTTGTCTGGTAAAAAACGATCCGTCATATATCGACTCGATAATTTCACACAAGCTTCAATCGCATTTTTAGTATAGGTTACACTGTGGTGTTCTTCGTATTTATCTTTAATATTATGTAGAATTTCAATAGTTTCTTCGATAGAAGTTGGTTCTACAATTACCTTTTGAAAACGACGTTCTAAAGCTCCATCTTTTTCTATATTGGTTCTAAATTCGTCTAAGGTAGTCGCTCCGATACATTGAATCTCACCTCTAGCCAAGGCAGGTTTTAACATATTGGAAGCATCCAAGGATCCTGTAGCACCTCCGGCACCGACAATGGTGTGGATTTCATCAATAAATAATATTATTTCTTCATTTTTTTCCAATTCATTCATTAACGCTTTCATACGTTCTTCAAACTGGCCACGGTATTTAGTTCCTGCTACAAGGCTTGCTAAATCCAACGAAATAATACGCTTGTCAAATAAGATACGAGAAACTTTTCTCTGAACAATACGTAGTGCTAAGCCTTCCGCAATGGCAGATTTCCCTACTCCAGGTTCCCCAATTAACATAGGGTTATTTTTTTTACGCCTACTTAATATCTGTGAGACTCTTTCTATTTCTTTTTGTCGCCCAACAACAGGGTCTAATTTACCTTCCTCAGCCATAAGGGTAAGGTCTCGACCAAAATTATCAAGCACAGGTGTTTTTGACTTTTTTTGTCCTGTTTTACCACTTTTTGTCGGTTCAAAAGGATTTGATTTTGAACTTTCAAATTCATCGTCAGATGAAGCTTGAGCTAGGGGTGTTTGAGGGGTGTCACCATCCATGTAGTAATTCATAAATATTTTTTTTAATTCATAGTAACTCACGTCAAAATTGCTAAATATTTTCGTGATTGGGTCGTTATCGTTTCTCAAAATACAAAGTAGTAAATGCCCTGTGTTTATCGAGTCGCTTTGATATAGCTTCGCTTCTAAAAAAGATGTTTTTAATGCTTTTTCAGCTTGTCTTGTTAGGTGAATACTTTTCTTTTGAGGGTTGAGTTCATGCAAGAGGTTAGGAGGACTTAATGTCTCTACCTTTTGTTTTAATAAATCCAAATTGATATCAATAGCATTTAAGATATCAATTGCTTTGCCAGAACCACCTCGTAGGATCCCTAACATCAAATGTTCGGTTCCTATGAAATCATGACCTAAGCGCTGTGCCTCTTTTTTGCTAAAAGTAATTACGTCTTTTACTCTTGGAGAAAAATTATCGTCCATAATTCAATTTTTTGTAGTAAAGTTAGTAGATTTTTTCTGTTAAACGTACAAAAAGTGAACCACATTTAATAATTAATTCCATTGAATTAAAAATAAGGCAAAAATATGACTGATTGTCAGGTAGTTATTTATGGAGAACTCCTATTGTTGATGTTGATAACTAGCGTTAAAATGAATGGAGTTTTTTCATTGTAAAACTTGCAAAAATTGTATATTGCTAGTTGTTAAAAATCCAAAAAATAAAATTAAAAATTTATGGCAAACGGAGAAAAACTAATTCCTATTAACATAGAAGATGAAATGAAATCAGCTTACATTGATTATTCAATGTCGGTGATTGTTTCACGTGCACTACCAGATGTAAGAGATGGTTTAAAACCCGTGCATCGTCGTGTTTTGTTCGGTATGCATGAATTGGGTATTAAAGCTACAGGTAGCTATAAAAAATCTGCGAGAGTCGTAGGAGAAGTACTGGGAAAGTATCATCCACATGGTGATACATCGGTATATGATGCCAWGGTACGTATGGCCCAGGAATGGAGCATGCGTTACAGATTGGTTGATGGGCAAGGAAACTTTGGATCGGTAGATGGTGATAGTCCAGCRGCAATGCGATATACGGAAGTTAGAATGCAAAAAGTATCGGAAGATATGCTTTCTGACATCGATAAAGATACTGTTGATCATAAGTTGAATTTTGATGATACCTTAAAAGAACCAACCGTATTACCAACACGTATTCCTACGTTGTTAGTAAATGGAGCTTCTGGAATTGCTGTAGGAATGGCCACAAACATGGCRCCACACAATTTAACSGAGGTTATTGATGGTATCATGGCTTATATAGACAATAATGATATTGAGATTTCTGAATTAATGGAGCATGTAAAAGCACCAGATTTTCCTACCGGAGGTACCATTTATGGGTACGATGGGGTAAAAGATGCTTTTGAAACTGGACGTGGTCGAATTGTGATGCGAGCCAAAGCTATTATTGAGGAAATAAAAGGACGTGAGTGTATTATTGTAACTGAAATTCCTTATCAAGTGAATAAGGCAGATATGATTAAAAAAACTGCCGACCTTGTAAACGATAAAAAAATAGAGGGAATCTCTAATATTCGTGACGAATCTGATAGGAGAGGGATGCGAATTGTATATATATTAAAACGCGATGCTATTCCTAATATCGTGTTGAATAAACTATATAAATACACGGCTTTACAAACATCATTTAGTGTCAATAATATCTGCTTAGTAAAAGGGAGACCAGAATTATTGAATCTAAAACAAATGATTCATTATTTTGTAGAGCACCGTCACGAAGTAGTGATACGTAGAACCCAATTCGAGCTTAAAAAGGCAGAAGCAAGAGCGCATATTTTAGAAGGATTAATTATTGCTAGTGATAATATTGATGAGGTAATCAAAATTATTCGTGGCTCTAAAAATCCAGACCAAGCGCGTGCTAGTTTAGAAAAACGTTTCGAATTATCCGAAATCCAAGCCAAGGCAATTGTAGAGATGCGTTTGCGTCAATTAACAGGACTGGAACAAGATAAATTACGTGGTGAATATGACGAAATCATGATCTTAATTATCGATTTGAAAGATATTTTAGCGAATGAAGAACGTCGATTTAACATCATTAGAGAAGAATTGACAACCATACGTGCTAAATATGGTGATGCCCGTCGTTCAGTAATTGATTACGCTGGAGGAAATATGAGTATYGAAGATATGATTCCTAACTCTAAAGTAGTGGTGACTATTTCTCATGCTGGATATGTGAAGCGTACCAATTTAGAAGAGTATAAAGTACAAAATAGAGGTGGACGTGGTCAAAAAGGAGTGAGTACTAGAAATGAAGATTTCTTAGAGCACTTATTTGTTGGAACCAACCATCAGTACATGATGTTCTTTACGCAAAAAGGAAAAGTATTCTGGATGCGTGTGTACGAGATTCCTGAGGGAGGTAAAGTTTCCAAAGGACGTGCTATCCAAAACTTGATTAACATAGAACAAGACGATAAAGTAAAAGCGTTCTTAGTGACGGAAGATCTTAAAGATCTAGATTATATCAATAGTCATTATATTATTATGGCGACTAAAAAAGGTCAAGTTAAGAAGACCTTATTGGAACAATATTCTAGACCTAGAACTAACGGAATTACAGCYATTACTATTAAGGATGGAGATGAACTTTTAGAAGCAAAATTAACTACAGGAGATAGTCAAGTTATGTTGGCATTAAAATCTGGTAAATCAATTCGTTTCGAAGAGAGTAAAACCAGACCTATGGGACGTGGAGCATCTGGAGTTAGAGGGATTTCTATATCTAAAGAAAATGATGAGGTAATCGGTATGATTGCTGTGAACGATGTAAATAGCGAAATTTTAGTAGTTTCAGAAAAAGGATATGGTAAACGATCTAGCTTAGATGATTACCGTATTACAAACCGTGGAGGTAAAGGTGTTAAAACCATAAATGTTACCGACAAAACAGGAGGATTAGTCGCTATAAAAAATGTGACCGATGAAGATGATCTGATGATTATTAATAAATCGGGAATTACCATTAGATTGGCTGTGAAAAATTTACGTATCATGGGAAGAGCGACGCAAGGAGTGAAACTGATAGATATAAAAGGTAAAGATTCCATTGCTGCTGTTGCGAAGGTTATGCATGAAGAAGAGGAAGAAGTGTTAAATGAAGATGAGAATGGCACGGATATTGAAAACACATCAACAGAAGAAGACAACAATCAAGAAGACAACAATCAAGAATAAACAATCAATTTATAAACAATGAGAAAACAATTTATAATAGTGTCAGCCTTATTAGTTGGGATGGCAGTATCAGCACAAAAAAATGAGATCAAAACAGCTGATAAAGCAGTAAAGTCTAGCGATTATCCAGCTGCATTGGCTGCATTGGCTCAGGCAGAAGGTCTTATTAACGACGGAAACGCTAAAAAATACAAAGCTAAATTTTTGTATTTAAAAGCAATGGCAACATATGCCAACGGAGCAGGAACTGACAATGTAAGTATAGGGAAAGCTTTTAACGAAGTAATTTCTTACGAAGAAACTTCAGGAAAGCAAAAGTATGCAGTTGAAATAGGAGGCTTATTGAATACCTTAATTAATGAGGTAGCAGGTAAATCGTCTGATTTATATAACGAAGCCATTGTATCTAAAGATTTAGCGACGTTCAAATCTGCAGCTGATGGATTTAATGAGGTGTTTTTATTAAGCCCTAAGGATACCGCTTTTGTTGAAAATGCTGGAATGGCGTATTATTCAGCGAAAGAATATGACAAATCTATGGAGGTATATAGGTCTTTATTAGATATGGGATACACCGGTATTAAAACGGAGTATAAAGCTACGAATAAAGAAACAGGGAAAGATCAGTGGTTTAATGATAAAAAACAAATGGACTTCCAAGTAAAGCTTGGAATGGCTATAAACCCTGAAACTATTGTAAAAGAATCTCGAAAATCTAATATTTTAACTAGAATTGCAAAAATTTAYATTGCAAAAGGAGATAATGATAATGCCTTAATTGCTATTGGAGAAGCACGTATTGCTAATCCAGATGATTATAGCTTATTAATAGACGAAGCAAATGTTTATTACCATAAAGGTAATACTCAAAAATTCAAGGAAAAATTAGAAGAAGCAATTACTATCAATCCTACTGATCCTACTTTATACTACAATGTTGGAGTAATGAACTTAGATCAAAAAAATATTGATGAAGCTATTAGAAACTTTAAAAAAGCCATTGAATTAAAGCCTGATTATGGTGATGCATACAACAATATTGGAGCTGCTATGTTACAAAAAGCAGAACCTGTAATTGAAGAAATGAATGATAATTCAATGAACTTTGATAAGTATGATGCTATTAAAGCGAATAAATTAGATCCTATTTATAAAGAAGCATTACCTTATTACGAAAAATCGTACGAGTTAAATCCTTCTCCTTCTGTAAAAGCAACCTTAAACGGATTGTATGAAAAYTTAGATATGGAYAAAAGAGTTGAATAAGTTTTAAACTTATACTATTGAAAAGACCTGCATAACTGCAGGTCTTTTTTTTTGTACATGATGTCGTGAGATTGCCACAGTCGTTCCTCCTTTGCAATGACAAGTACTCCGCATCAAACACACAGTCATCACGAGGAGTTACGACGTGGTGATCTCTGCGTAATTAATCCATTCTAAATGGATATGATGTCGTGAGATTGCCGCAGTCGTTCCTCCTTTGCAATGACAAGCACTCCGCATCAAACACACAGTCATCACGAGG
>NVSD01000055.1 GCA_002401105.1 Flavobacteriaceae bacterium
CAACTCCACCTTTTTGATTGGCAATGGCGATTATTTTACCCATGAAAAAAATTATTTATTTGTGTTGTAAGAATACAATTAAAAATGATTTATAAAAATGTAATTTGTTAACATTATAAAAAAAAAGAGCTTGGAATTTTATCCAAGCTCTTTAAGTATCTAATGTTTAATTCTTACTCGGGATTTCTTCTAAAATTTTCAAGAAGAATTTCCAGTATTTTTTAGTAGAACTAATACATGCTCTTTCGTCTGGAGAATGCGCACCTTTAATRGTTGGTCCAAAGGAWATCATGTCCATTTCTGGATAGTTAGTTCCTAAWATYCCACATTCTAAACCTGCGTGACAAGCYACAACATTTGCTTTTTCGTTAAATAAATCGGAATAAATAKTTTCCAATTTTTTTAATATWGCTGAAGWTGTGTTTGGTTGCCATCCAGGATAAGATCCTGCAAATTCAACATCAAAWCCWCCTAATTCAAAGGTAGCACGYAAAGTATTGGCTAAATCATTCTTTGWAGATTCTACRGATGATCTTGTTAAGCACGATATTTTAATTTGCTCGTCATTTACAATTACGCGTGCAATATTGTTAGATGTTTCTACTAGATCTTCCATATCTGGACTCAATCTGTATACTCCATTATGTGCTGCGTACAATGTTTTGATTAATGATTCTTGACTAATAGAAGTCATTACTTTTTCCGGACGGTCGGTTTGCTCTACTAAAATATCTAAATCTGGTTCCATGGTAATCAATTCCTTTTGGATAGATTTAATTACCTTTTTTACAAGTTTTAAAAATTTAGCCTCGTTAGATTCTTTGACTACAATTACAGCAAAACTCTCACGTGGAATAGCATTTCTTAAACTTCCTCCGTTAATAGAGTGAATGCGAACATACYCTTGAGTTTCGAAGAAAATACGATTCATTATTTTGTTAGCATTTCCTAAACCTCKGTGAATATCCATTCCAGAATGCCCTCCGCTTAATCCTTTTACGGTAATCGCATATCCAGTACCACTGTTAGAAGTRTTCACTTCGTTGTAAGCTCTTGTAGCTGTAATATCTACACCTCCTGCACATCCTATGTCTATTTCGTTATCGTCTTCRGTATCAAGGTTTAATAAKATTTCTCCGTCTAAATAACCAGCTTCTAGTCCTTTAGCTCCTGTCATTCCCGTTTCTTCATCTATAGTAAACAACGCTTCAATAGCTGGATGTTTAATGGTGTCTGATGATAAAACTGCCATAATCGAAGCYACTCCTAAACCGTTATCCGCTCCTAAGGTTGTTCCGTCAGCACGYACCCAATCTCCATCAAYATGCATTTTGATTCCTTCTGTGTCAAAATCAAAAACAGTGTCTGAATTTTTTTGGTGTACCATGTCTAAATGCGATTGCAACACAGTAGTAACCTTGTGTTCCATTCCTGGAGAAGCAGGTTTTTTAATGATTACGTTACCAACAGGGTCAACAATGGTGTCTAAATTTAATTTTTTACCAAAATCAACCATGAATTGAATCACGCGTTCTTCTTTTTTAGAACCTCTTGGAACTGCATTTAAGTCTGCAAAATGATTCCATAAAGATTTAGGTTCAAGATTTCTTATTTCCGTACTCATGAGTGTAAATTTATTTGAGTGTAAAGTTACATTATTTCTAATGATATTAAAAGCGATTTATTGCATACAATTYAGTCAATTGTCAATGTAATCTGATCTACTGTTTTTCTTACTTTTACCATATTTCCCATAAAATCAGTAGCATCTCTATAGCCAACAGGCAACGCTAATACTGATTTTAATTGGTGTTTTTTCAAGTCCAGAATTTCATCGTATTTAGCAGGGACAAAACCTTCCATAGGACAGGCGTCAATTTTCTCTACAGCGCATACTGTAAGTAAGTTGCCTAGCGCAATGTACGCGTTTAATTTTCCTATTTCTTGATGCTTTTCTGTAGGCATCTTTCCAAAAGTATCTAGCAAAAAGCTTCTGAATCCTGAAATAGCTTCTTCTTCTAATTTTCTGTCTTCTAATTGTTGGTCAAAACTRGCGTTAATATCGTTYTTAGTRATTTGTTCTTGAATACAAATGACTAATAAATGAGACGCGTCCGCTACTTGACGTTGGTTAAATGAGTGAGCAACTAAWTCTTCCTTAATTGCTTGATTTGTAACAATTACTAAACGAATAGGTTGTAGTCCGTAAGAAGTAGCTGTTAAATTAAAAGCATTTTTTAAGGTCTCTATTTGGGCTGTAGTAAGTTTTTTAGATGGGTCAAATTTTTTGGTTGCGTAACGCCATTCTAAGCTTTTTATAATGTCCATATTTGATAGGAGTATCTATTTGTTAATATAATAGGGATTAGGAGTTAATGGATTCCTTTAGTCCTAAATTTCATTGTTGCAAAAATATCTAATTTTATTGMYTTTAANTMNNATTCACTATTTTTTAATTTTTTGTATCTTTAGAAAGATTCGAAAAGAGAAACATATTATTGTTAGTGGCATTTTAGGAGCAGTAAGGTTTTTTGTTTTTTAGTGCTTAAAGAAAAAAAGGAAGGGATGAAAGAAGAATTTTTACATTATATCTGGAAGTATTCATTATTTAATAAAAAAGACCTTAAAACAACAGAAGGTAAGAAAGTGACTGTCTTTTCCGTAGGGGAACAATTACACACGGCAGGTCCAGATTTTTTCAATGCCAAATTAGAGATTCAAGGACAAGTCTGGGCGGGAAATGTTGAGATTCATGTGCAAGCCTCTGACTGGTATTTACACAACCATCAAACGGATGCTGCCTACGACTCAATTATTTTGCATGTAGTCTGGGACTGTGATGTGTCCGTGTTCAGAGGTGATAATTCGGAAGTGTCTACCATCGAGTTAAAAGGATTAGTTCCACGAAATTTATTAGATAATTATACCCAGATGATGGGGAATCAAAAATGGATTCCTTGTGAAGACTCCATCCATTTAGTCGATCGTTTTTTAATTAAAAACTGGTTAGAACGCCTTTATTTTGAGCGTTTAGAACAAAAATCGAAACTGATAAATAAAGTGTTAGTGGACAGTAATTCTGATTGGGAAGCGGTGTTGTTTCTGTTGATGGCTAAGAATTTTGGATTAAAAGCAAACGGAGAAGCAATGTTTGATTTGGCAACATCCATAGGGTTTTCTGCTTTTAGAAAGGAGTGCTTAAATCAGCAATCTTTGGAAGCATTATTTTTCGGACAGGCTAATTTGTTAAACCAAGACATAGATATCGCTTATTATAAGGAGTTACAAAGGGACTATAAATTTTTAAAAAGCAAGTACAATCTTTCYGAACTAATAGGCAATCCACTAGCTTTTTTTGGAATSCGCCCCATGAATTTCCCTACCATCAGRATTTCTCAATTWTGTGTATTRTACCACGCTAAACAGAAGTTGTTTGCTAGATTAATGGAGGTGAAAGAATTAAACGAATTTTATGAGATTTTGGGCGCTCAAACATCTGAATTTTGGGAGTCTCATTACACTTTTGGAAATAGTGCTGCTAAAAAGAAGAAGAGCTTGACAAAATCTTTTATCGATCTATTGATTATTAATACCATTATACCAATCAAAGTTTGTTATTTAAAACAATTGGGTACCTTTAATTCAGAGGATATCATCGCAATAATAACTCAGATTAAACCTGAGAAAAATGGTGTGATAACAAATTTTAAAGCGTGTAAAATGCAGGTTGATAACGCCTTAGATTCTCAGGGGTTTTTACAATTGCAAAAGCACTATTGTTTCGATAAAAAATGCTTAAAATGCGCTATAGGAAATACACTGTTAAAAATGTAAAATAAAGGTTGAGTTTACAATTAGAATTGTTTAGTTTCGCGTTAAATAATTAACAAAAAACAATTAATTTGTGAAATCCTGAGGGTTAATTACTGTTTGTTTAGTTATTAAACCATAAAATTGTATTTCTTATAAAATTTTTAATAAATGAAATTCTCTATTAAATTCCCAACTCCTTATACTGTTTTGATGATTGCTATTGCTATTAGCGCWTTGGCAACATGGTTATTACCAGCAGGTAGTTACGACAGAATGACGTACAATTCAACGGAAAACACCTTTGAAATTCAATCGGTAGATTCAAATAAAACAATCGATGCCAGCCAAGAGTTTTTAACTGAAAATGGAATTATCATTCCGTTGGAAACGTTTAAAAGCGGAAAAATAAGTAAGCCTATTTCTATTCCAAATACGTATCAGAAAGTGACCTCAAAAAAACAAGGCCTACTAGATGTTTTGTACGCTCCTATAAAAGGGATTTACGACTCTATAGACGTTATTTTATTTGTGTTAATAATAGGAGGTTTTATTGGTGTTTTTAATAAATCTGGTGCCTTTGACGAAGGCGTAGGGCATTTGTCCGTTAAATTAAAAGGACGCGAAAGTGTATTGATAATTATTGTAACCTCTTTAATAGCTTTGGGAGGTACAACCTTTGGGCTGGCCGAGGAAACATTGGCCTTTTATCCCATCCTAGTGCCTGTTTTTTTGGCGGCAGGGTATGATTTAGTCGTGCCTGTTGCTGTAATTTATGTAGGCTCTTCTATCGGAACAATGGCATCAACTGTAAATCCGTTTTCTACTATTATTGCTTCGGATGCTGCAGGTATTAACTGGACCGTAGGACTTTCTAGTCGTTTGGCAATGTTAGTTTTAGGAGTAGCAATGTGTATATGGTACATTACAAGGTATGCTAATAAAGTAAAGAAAGATCCAACAAAATCGTTATTGTATGGAAGTAAATTAGAAAATCCTTTCGTAAAATCGGGGCTGTCAGGAGGTGATGTTCCTGTATTGACCAATACTTCGAGGGTTTTGCTAGTGTTGTTTGGGCTTACGTTTGTGATTATGATTTACGGGGTTTCTTTCCAAGGGTGGTGGTTCAAGGAAATGACAGCCTTGTTTCTAGTAGCGGCTGTGGTAATGGCAGTATTACAAAAACTAGGAGAACAGAATTTTATAAAATATTTTATTCAAGGATCTCGGGATTTATTGGGAGTGTCCTTTATTATAGGAATTGCCAGAGGGGTTACTTTTGTATTAAACGAAGGAATGATTGCAGATACTATCTTATACAATGCTACTAATTTGGTGGAAGGAATTCCTCCGATGTTATTTTTACCAGTATTGATGGGGGTGTTTTTTGTGTTAACATTATTTATTTCCTCTTCTTCAGGAATGGCTGTAGTAACCATGCCAATTATGAGTTCTTTAGCACCTGTTGTGGGAGTGCCTCCAGAGGAAATCGTAAACTGTTATTTATTCGGAATGGGATTGATGAGTTTTATTACGCCTACAGGATTGATTTTGCCTTCCCTGGCAATGGTAAATGTGAACTATAATGTGTGGTTAAAATTTATTTGGCCATTAATAGCCATGTTGGCTGTGATTGCTGTAGTGGTATTGTGGGCTGGTTTGTACTTCTAATTCCAAATGAGAGTTTCGGAATAGAAATATTTTCAATATTGAGAGTAGAATTTTAAATACAAGTGAATRAATGAGGTAGCTGGAGATCAGTTTTAGATGAAAGTTTTTTAAAAAAAGAAAAAGTAATATTCTAGAGGGAGTGATGACGCACAGTGTTATGAAAAAGTGAACTGTGTCATATTTATAATTCCAAATCGAAGCCTGTCTTTTATGCAGTATATATGTTCAAAAGCTGCGAGATTCAGGAGCGACCTTAGGAGTGACGCGCAGTTTTGGACATGGTTTTTAAGAAGGCTTTTGCCGCCTTAAAAAATACATCATAAAAGGCTCCTTTTTTGGTTCGTTTTTTTGGAGAAGCAAAAAATGAACATACAAGAAAAATTATGTCAATGGTAGGTAAGAGTTTTTAAAAATATAAAAACCAGTGGCAGTAATGACGTATAAATACTGGGAAAAGGTAGCGTAGCAAGTGTCACATTCCACGTGTCATTTCGAACAAGCAACGAGGAGAAAATTCATTCTAATACGCTGTGATTTCTCACGTCCGCTCGAAATGACACTCGAAAGTGATCACTATTTTAGGGGTATTGTTGAGGATTTACCCTGTATTCTAAATTCATCAATGGTAGTGGTTTGGTTATGAAGTCTGTATAGATTTTATAAGGAAATTGTATCGAAAACTTCTTATTTATAGAAAACGTCAATATAGTTGCAAGGTTTTCTTGCAAAACAAACAAATATCAATTTTTGGACATTTCCAGTAATTTGAGGGTAGTTCTCCAATTTCTGGTAGTGGCTATACAATTTAACTTCTTTTCATAGAAATTATTATTCAGCTTAGAGGCGCTATATTTAATTTGATAAAGTGTATAAATAGCCTTTTTAGAAATATGAAATTTATCTTCTGAAATGGTACTTTGAGCAAAAGTTTCGATAATCTCTGGGCGTATGGCTGCTTTAATAAAAGTGATATATAACTTAGTAGTTCCGTGTCCCATTTTGATTGGGAATGGGTTTTTATTAATTATTTCTTTCAGTTCTTTTTTTGTGATTACAAGGATGGAGACCTCTATATTAAAATGATCTTTGACCAAATTTTCCAATTGAAAGGAAAGTGCATTACAATCTGTTTTTACCGCCTTAAAAACTAAATTTCCAGATTGTATATAGGTTTGTGCTTCAGAAAAAAGACTTGATTTAAGCACTTCTTTTAAAGATGCCATTTTAAGACTGTTTTTTCCACCCACGTTAATTCCTCTAAAAAGAGCGATGTATGTTTTTAATTTCCCCATATAGTAAAGTTAGTTAATTTAAAATTAAGGAGTTTGAGGTTAAAAGTCTTCTAATGTTAGTTGCATTAAGTCCGTATGAATAAAGGAATAATTGAGTAGTTTTTTTAGTTTTTCGTTAGAGATTAATTTGACAAGGCTTTCTGTTTCACTATCAAAATTAGGTGTTTCCTTATGAGATATGTGTGTCATATGTCTATAAAATTCACGTTTACTAGGGTGGGAGTCTGTACAAGCATTTAAAATAGTATTCCAGCTTTTTTGTAGTATAATTTGATGTATTATATGAATGCAATCATCTAGATGAATCATATTTACAGGGCTGTCAGGTGCTTTAACTAATCGTCCTTTTTTAAAGAAGTTACCAGGGTTTCGTTTAGGGCCAATCAATCCTCCAAATCTTAGGATTGTAGTTTTAAACGTGTTTTTATTTAAGAATAATTGTTCTATAATAGCAAGGTCGCAATTATTAGTAGCATTATTTTCCGTAATAGGATTAGGATGCGCATTATAAACAGAGGTTGCACTAATAAAGAGTACCTGCTTGACCATTGATTTTTCTATGTGAGTAATTAGATGTTGAAACCCCTCGATGTCTTTGGAAGGAAGTACACATATTAATGTTTCAGATCTTAAGAATTCAGAGAAATTAGTTGCTTTATTTGAAAGATCTATACAATAAGGAGTGATACCCTTTTCTTTGAGCAAAGCGTTTTTGTGGAGCGAGCGCGAAGATCCTTTGACGCCGTAATTATGTGAAATTAGATGTTTGGCTAGAGGAAGTCCGAGCCATCCACAACCTAGGATACTGATTGAGTTGTTGTTCATGAGTCTGCTAAAAGTTATTAATACAAGCGTTTTAGAGTAAATTAATGTTTCGTTCTCTGTATTTGTCTAATTCCTGAGATTGTGGGTTTAATTCTGTAACGAGTGTGTGAATGGCTCCTGTTTCGCATATTTTGTATCGGTTACTCGTATTTAGTTTTTCTGATATGGTGAGTAGTACGAGTTTTCGGGAAGCTTTAATCATTGATTTTTTTAGTTGTGCTATTTCCCAGTCCATGGCTGTAATTCCATCATTAGGGTCTAAGTAACCTGTTCCTAAAAAACAAATGTCTGCTTTTATTTCGGAAAGTAAGTTTAAAGAACTTCCCCCTGTTGCTAATTGAGAACCTCTGGAGAGTTTGCCTCCTATAAATATAACATCATCATCTTTAGAAGCGTTATTTAGTAATTCTATGGCCATGGGAAGGCTAGGAGTAAAAAATGTAAGTCCTAGATTTTGAGGGATGCGCTTTACCAATTCTAAATTAGTGCTACCACCACTTATAAGTACTACATCTCCTTTACTTAATAAGCTGATACCTTTTTGTGCAATAATAGACTTGTTGTCCAATTCATATACTTCTCTTTTTCTATCGCTGTATATATTAAACCCATTGGAGACAGCGCCTCCATGAACTTTGACTAATTTTTTTAAATCGTCTAATTCTTTTACGTCCCTTCTGGCTGTATCCATGGATACTTTTAAAATGTCAGCTAAGTCTGTTAGTAAAACTCTATTGTGGATGTTTACCTCGTTTAATATTACCTGATGTCGCTGTTTTTTGTTCAAAATGCAGTTTTAAGATGTTATTAGTTTAATAGCCATAAATTACAATAATTATACCATTTATGCATGTATTACTTGCTTTTATTTGATGAATTAATTGGTTTTGCGGTTTTAAAAGAAGTTTTATGCAATATTTTTGCTGTTTTTTATTGCAACAAAAGAATATAATGTTAACTTCGTGGTCATTAACTCTTAATATTTAATCTTATGAAAAAAATGTATTACTTATTTACTGTCGTTTTGATGGTTTGTTTTGCTCAGAATACCTTTGCGCAAAGTAAAACCATTAATGGGACAGTAACAGAAAAAGGTACTGGGATTTCACTTCCGGGTGTAAATGTTCTCATTAAAGGGACTAACCAAGGTGTAGTTACAGATTTTGATGGAAAGTTTACCATTAGCAGTACAATTGAGAATGCGCAACTTGTATTTAGTTTTCTTGGTTATAAAACGAAAACGATTGCGTTAACTACAAGCGGTCAAGTTTTAAATGTACAATTGGTAGAAGATCTTTTAGGTTTGGACGAAGTAATTATTACTGGTACTTCAGGAATCGCTACAAAAAAACAATTAGGTGCTGCAATTTCCACAGTTGGAGCAGGTGATTTAAGCGAGTCAAGAGCTGTAGTGAGTGTTGGTGAAGCATTACAAGGACAAGTAGCAGGAGCACAGATTAGTAGAAATTCAGGAAATCCATCAGGTGGAATGTCTGTTAGGTTGAGAGGGGCAAGTRCAATTACAGGTAGTTCTGAGCCTTTATATATAATAGATGGTGTAATCATGAATAATAGTTCTGCTTCATTAATTGATTTAGGAGGGTATTCACAAAATAGAATGGTGGATATTAATCCAAATGATATTGAGCGTATAGAAGTGTTAAAAGGTGCGGCTGCTGCAGCTATTTATGGTTCTCGTGCKAGTAATGGWGTMATTCAAATWTTTACAAAAAGAGGAAAGACTGGTGCTCCTAGAATTACTTATAGCACCAGTGTTAATATGWSTCAATTAAGAAAACAATTGCCTTATAATGATGCCCAATTAAAATGGGATGGTGATGTTGCTGTACCTGCGACTAGGTACAATTATCAAGATGATATATTTGAAACTGGAACTGGATATGAAAATGCCATTAATATTACCGGGGGTACAGATAAAACGAAGTATTCTTTTTCTGGTTCTCAATATAAAAATGGAGGGATTGTTAAAAATACCGACTTCAATAGAAAAACCTTGCGTTTGAGATTGGATCAAGAGATTAATGATTGGTTGTCTATTTCTGGAGGTTCTTTTGTTTCTTTTAATAAAAGTAATGATATGCCAAATGGAAAAAATTTCGGACCAATAACGAGTGTGATTTTTGCAGATAATATCAATAAYCCTGCTCCTGACGAATTTGGTAATTATCCAAACATTGGATGGATGGCAAATCCAATTGAAGCTATAGATAGGATAAGAGCTACTACACAAAATATGAGGTCTATTAGTGATATTCAATTAAAACTGACTCCTTTTGAAGGTTTTAGATTGAATTATACGTTTGGTTAYGATCATTCAAGTTCGGAAGGCTTATTGTATATCCCAAATGGTTTTAATACAAAATCAAATGGATTGTCTCAGAAAGCTACCGTAAATATGGATATGATAAATAGTGATATAACTGCGAGTTATCAGTTTGATATTACGGACGATTTAAAGTCAACAACGGGTATTGGGTATAGTTATCAATATGAAGAACGCCAGTTGTTTAGAGTTGAAAATGATAAGGTATTGGCAATTGATGGAATTATTGTAACAGATCCTGCAGCTGCTTCTGGAGGAATTGATTATAGAACGCAGGTTTCTTTTTGGGGAGGGTTTTTACAACAAAGTTTTGGTTTTAAGAATAAGTTATTTTTAACCTTGGCAGGAAGAGTTGATGGAGCGTCTACTTTTGGTGTTGACGAAAGACAACAGTTTTATCCTAAAGTGAGTTCGTCGTATACTATTTCTGACGAAGATTTCTGGGGAAATTCCTTAGGAAACGTATTTGATTCCTTTAAAATTAGAGCCGCTTGGGGACAGGCCGGAAATTTAACGGCGATTCCAGCATATAAAATTTATACTAATTATGCGAGTTCTGAATATAATGGGAATATAGGTCTGGTTGCAGAAGGTTCTAGAGGGAATGCAGTAGTTGCCCCTGAACGTCAAACAGAGACTGAATTTGGATTTGATACTTCTATGTTTGGTGGTAGATTAAGTATGGAATTTTCATATTACAATCAAGAAATTGAAGATCTTTTACTAGATCGATTGCTAACTCCTTCAACAGGATTTAGTTCGGAATATGCAAATGTAGCCAATATGACCAATAAAGGGTTTGAGCTTCTAGTGAGAGGGACTCCTATTAAAAATGAAAACTTTAAATGGTCAGTAACAGGAACTTTTAGTAAAAATAAAAATTTAGTAACTGATGTTGCAAACTATCGCATTGGAATTGGAATGTTTGGAACTTCTGTAGTTCAGGACAATCAACCTTTGGGTGTATTTTATGGTACTTATTTTGCAACGGATGCAGATGGGAATCAATTGTTAACTACTTCTGGAAATGTACAAAAAGCAAAAGGTCATTACGAAGGGAATACACCGGTGCAAGATTTTGATGCTCAAGGACAACCTACAGGTACTACATTAAAAAAGATTGTGGGGGATCCAAATGCTGATTATACAGCTYCTATTACAAACGAAATTGAATATAAGAATTTTGGTTTTAGAATGCAATGGGATATTTCTCAAGGAAATGAAGTGATGAGTTGGGATAAGAGAATGGCCTACCTATTTAAAGGAGGGAAGTTTACAGCAGACGAATTAAATGGCGTAGTGCCAAAAGGTTCTTCTTCTGCAAATTTTGGAATTTTTGAATCCTTTATAGAAGATGGATCATACTTTAAACTGAGAGAAGTTGCTGTAAGTTATAATTTGAAGTTGGAAAAAAGTTATTTAGACAATGTTAAATTTACCTTGAGTGGAACTAATTTAATCTCTATTGATAATTACTACGGTTTTGATCCAGAGGTAAATACAGAGAGTCAATCTAATGGTTCTAGAGGGCAAGACATGGCGAATGTTCCAATTCCTCAAGTATTTAAATTAGGTGTAATTTTTAACTTTTAATTTTAGAAAAGATGAGAAAAATAAAATATATATGTATCGCTGTGTTAAGTGCGTTTGCTTTTACAGCTTGTGAAACAGATTTTAATAATGAGAATAGACCTGCGGAAGATCAAGTGTTGACCTCTAAAGTTGGTTTACTCTCAGTATCAGTGGGGATGACCCAACATTTTGCAACGTCAACGTTAAGTCCAGTTGTTGAAGTTCCGGGACTTAGTACTAGAGAGTTAGGGAATACACTTACCTATGTTACACCTGCGGAGTTAGTGCTTGGAGGAACCTTGTTAAACGGTGAAAATGCAGGACTTAATAGGTTGTGGCCTCGATTATTGAAAGGAAAAGGGATGGCAGAATCCATTATTACAAATGTTGATAATGTAGAAATGAATGCTGGAACTAGAGCAGGTTTATCCGCCTATGCAAAATGGTTTAAAGCAATGACTCTTGGGTATTTAATTCAGAATTTTGAGCAAGCGCCTATAGATAATAGTGTGGATGGACAAGCTTTGTTTAGTTCAAGAGCCGATGTATTGGCGGCATGTATTAATCTATTAGAAAGTGCCAAAGCGGATGTAGCGGCAAACCCTGCTTCTGACGAGTTCTTAACCTATATTCCAGATTTAGATTTAGACAATTTGTTAAATGCTTTTTTAGCTAGATATCATTTATTCGCAGGAAACTATAGCGAAGCGATTACTGCTGCAAATATGGTAGATTTGGATATTACTTCTGAATGGATGTACAACGGAGTTTCTAATAAAAATCCTATTTGGAGTTTTGCTGTAAACGAAAGCCCTGATACTAAACCTCAAGATAATTTTGGACTACTAGGAGCAAATATTCCAGAAGTAGGAGATGGTAGAATAGCATTTTATTTAGCATCTGTAGATGAAGCAGAAACTGAATTTKGAATGCATAATGTAGACAATGCACTTGGTTTCTTTAGTACAGAATCTACTTCAATACCTGTGTTTCTTCCAGGAGAAATGCTATTAATTATAGCGGAATCTTATGCTATGACTAATGATTTTCCAAATGCTGTTAAGTACCTAGATATGGTACGTGAAAAAACTGATGACGTTTACGATGTAAATGCAGGGCTTGGCGCTTGGACTGGAGATGCTACGGATAAAACAGCAATAATGAACGAGATTTTTAAAAATAGAGCTATTGAGCTGTTTATGTCTGGAATGAGGTTGGAAGATTCAAGAAGAATTCATCCAAATTTAACAATTCCTACAGGTGGAGACTATGTGATAGAGAGAAACAGGAATTATTATCCTTATCCATATAATGAGCGTGAGAACAATCCGAATACTCCCGCAGATCCAGCAATTTAATACCTAGTAATTTTCCCTTTTTTAAATAGTAAGTTATTGATTCCTAGAGCGATTAAAGTCGCTCTGGGCCAATAGCTTATGTTTTTGATGTCTAAAATTGAGATGTTATTTGGAGTTATTACGCAATACAATCTATTACTTGTTAGTAAGATAGTGCTAGTTGATACTTTCAAGTTATTAGAATAAATATGAAAAACCAACATGAAAAATAAACCAACCACAGAATTATCCTCACATTATAACGATTTAGAAAAAATGACAACNAAAATGTTGTTAAAAAACATGAATACCGAAGATTCATCCGTACCTAAAGTGATTGAAAAGGAGATTCCTAACATTCAAAAACTAATAGATGTTATTGTCCCTAAAATGAAAAATGGTGGGCGTCTATTTTATATAGGTGCAGGAACAAGTGGAAGACTGGGAGTACTAGATGCTTCTGAATGTCCTCCTACTTTTGGAGTTTCTCAAGAGCTAGTTATTGGACTAATAGCGGGAGGAGATGGCGCCTTAAGAAAAGCAGTAGAAAAGGCGGAAGATGATCTGCAATTGGCATGGAAAGAGTTAGAAAAATACCAAATTTGTGATAAAGACGTTTTGATAGGTATCGCCGCTTCTGGTACTACCCCTTATGTAATTGGAGGGCTACAAAAAGCGAATGAAAATGGCATAGTTACCGGGTGTATTGTATGTAATAATCACAGCCCAGTGGCTGAAGAAGCTCAGTTTCCAATCACACTAGTAGTAGGGCCTGAATTTTTAACTGGAAGTACGCGATTAAAGGCTGGAACGGCACAGAAATTGGTRCTAAATATGATCTCCACAGCGGTTATGGTTCAATTAGGTCGTGTGAAGGGAAATAAAATGGTACACATGAAATTGTCAAATAATAAATTAGTAAATAGAGCGGTATTAATGATAATGGACGAACTAAATATTGATGAAAACAATGCTCGTTTATTGTTGACAGAACACAAGAGTATAAAAAAAGTATTAGATATATAAACCCTTACCCAATGATTAAAAAAATAGTATTACCTGCTGTTTTGATGCTGATTATAGTATCATGTCAACAAAAAACAACCTCATCACTTATTCCTGAAAAAACAAATCATTCAAAAATTTGGGTGGATAGTATTTATAATTCCATGTCTTTAAAAGAAAAAGTGGGGCAGCTCTTTATGGTGGCCGCCTATTCAAATAGAGATGCGAATCATATTAAAGAGTTAAAAGTGTTGGTAAATGAACATGCYATTGGWGGWYTSTGTTTTTTTCAAGGWGGTCCKGTRAGACARGCMAMTATRACCAATYAWTTACAAGCWSWTTCWAAARTWCCYATGCTGATWGGWATAGATGCRGAATGGGGAYTWAAAATGMGRYTRGAYAGTACKSYYMGKTTTCCTTAYAACATGACTTTRGGYGCTRTTTCKGAYAATARRTTGATTCARAAATTAGGGAAACAACAAGGTGAAAATTGTAAACGTATGGGAATACATGTCAATTTTGCTCCCGTAGTGGATATTAATACCAATGCTAAGAATCCAATAATAGGGGTAAGATCCTATGGAGAGGAAAAACAATTGGTAACTGATAAAGCCATGGCTTTTGTAAAGGGATTGGAGTCTACAGGAGTACTTGCATGTGTAAAACATTTTCCTGGGCATGGAGATACGCATACGGATTCTCATAAAATGTTGCCTACAATTGGGTTTACTGCTAAAAGAATTGATAGTGTAGAATTGTATCCATTTAAAAAATTATTTGATTATGGTGTAGGAAGTGTTATGGTAGCGCATTTAAATGTACCAAGTTTAGAAAAACAAGAAGGGCTGCCTTCTTCTTTATCCTATGCTATTGTAACGGATTTATTGCAAARCAAACTGAAGTTTGATGGATTGATTTTTACGGATGCCTTAAATATGAAAGGAGCCGCTAACTTTAAACAWSMWRKYGWWMTMGATWTRGCYRSTYWWATSGCARRWAWWGAWRTTTYAWWAWTCTCTGNNAANAANSCYWRWSAAAGNWWTWSRWYTAAYTSAAAAYGCCTATAAAAACGGAAAAATTTCGGAAGAACGATTGGCACATTCTGTAAAAAAAATATTAAAATCAAAGTTTAAASTAGGCTTAAATRAGTACGCSCCTAYTGCAATTAATAATTTAGTGAAARATTTAAATAAATCGTCTAATTCTGAAATTAATACTGCACTAAGTGTAAATGCAATTACGCTATTAAAAAATGTAAATCAGAGTATTCCTTTTAACGTAAATGCTRAAAAAAGCGTTGCTTATGTTAAATTTGGTGATGGTGGAAATACAGTTTTTAAGGAGGAATTAAGTGAAAATATTGCTATTGACTTAGTGCAAGAAAAAASAATAGATGCATTGTTAAATAGTTTAAAAAATTACGATAAAGTTATTATTTCTTATCACAGAAAAAATTATAGGTTGACAAAACATATTCCAGGTCATATCTCAAAATGGATAGAGGAGATTGCTCGTAAACACACCGTAACATTTGTTTCGTTTTCTAGTTTGTATGCTGTTTCTAATGTCTCTTTTGACAATGTTGCTGCTGTTGTAATTGCTTATGAAAACAGTGTGGTTTTTCAAAAGAATGCAGCATCTTTAGTTTTGAAAGGAGAGAAATTTAAAGGGAAATTACCAGCAACTATAAATAAAAAGTTTGTCCATGGTGATGGGATTATCGAATAAATAGTAGTGAACTATGAGGTATGTCTAAAGGACTAACTGTTGCAATAACGCCTTTTTTTTACTCTTTAATTAGAGTAATTCACGTTAAACTATTTATAAAATACACGATTTTGATGTTTTGTTTTTGAGCCTGWAACGTTTGTTGTAATTGAGGGAATTAAAAAACATAACTATTTTGACGCGTGGGGAATGTACTAAATGCCTAGTGTTATAGCTGAAACGGTATAGTCGTTCTTTCTGTTTGCTAAGCCAAACAGGTTGAATGATTATCCCTATAGAAATAAAAAATGAAGTCATTTTTAAAACGATTTTATTTCAGATACAATAACAAACAATACTATTTTAATTGGTTAACTTTCTTAAGTGATTGCTAGGATGTAAATTATGCAGTATGCTACAATCGCTTAAGTTTTTTTATACCCCTAATAACTTACTGAAAAATGAGCTATTTTAGTTCTTAATACTGCGTTTTTATGAATAGAAAATAGTCGTTTTCTACTTGTTTCATTTTTTATAAACGTAAGTTCGTTTATCTTAATAAGATGATTTAACGATCTGTTTAGAATGTTTTTTGGAAGCCCTGTTATTTTTCTGATTTCAAAAAAAGTATGAGTAGATTGTTCACTGTGGTAAAATAGATTTAGAATGGCACATTCAATATCCGTATACCCTTGTTGTTTAATAAAGGCGGTAAATTTTTCCATATATAATAGACGTCTTTATCCCATAGATATTATCTAGGAGAAGTGAAAAATAAAAAATTGTCATATACCAAGACAAAAATATATATAATTTTYATGAAATCAAACTTTATTTTACTTCTTTAGACTGTATTAGCACATTTTCGGGTAATTTTTTTTTTGCTTTAGCTCCCATATCTTTAAGCTTTTGTACACTAGAAATTAGATTTCCACGTCCTTCATGTAATTTGTTTATTGCTTTATTGTAGTCTGTTTTTGCACCGTCTAGTTTTTTACCTATGTTAAGTAAATCTTGGTATAATCCTTCAAATTTATCATAAAGTGCACCTGCTTGCCTTGCAATTTCTATGGCATTACGCTGCTGTTTTTCGTTATTCCACATACTGTCAATAGTCCTTAAGGTAGCTAACAGCGTACTGGGAGTGACAATAACAATGTTTTTTTCAAAGGCTTTATTGTACAACTGATTGTCCGCATTAATAGCGACAGCAAAGGCCGGCTCTATAGGGACAAACATCAGTACAAAATCAGGTGATTCTATTTCGTATAATGATTCGTATTGCTTTGCACTTAACTGGTCTACATGGCGATGTAAAGAGCGCAGGTGATTTTTTAAATGACTATTTCGGTCTTCTTCGGTTTCTGCGTTTACATATTGTTCGTAAGCCGTTAAAGAAACCTTCGAATCAACAATCATTTTTTTATTGTTAGGAAGGTGAATAATCACATCTGGCCTCAATCGTGTGTTGTTTTCATTGGCTACATTAAAACTTTTTTCAAGCTCGTATTCTCTTCCTTTTTCCAGTCCAGATTTCTCCAGTACACGCTCTAGAATCAATTCTCCCCAGTTCCCTTGCATTTTAGAATCTCCTTTCAATGCTCTGGTTAGGTTTAATGTCTCAGTACTCATTTTTGTATTCAAGGCAGAGAGCCCTATTATCTGTTGTTTTAAAGCTGCATGATGGCCGATCGACTCCTTATGAGTGTCTTCTACTTTCTTTTCGAAATGTTTAATTTTTTCTTGTAAYGGTTCTAATATTAATTTTATGTTTTCTTGGTTTTGGGCAGTGAATTTAGTCGATTTTTCTTCCAGTATTTTATTTGCAAGTATCTCAAAATCTTTGGTGAATTTTTCTTGTAATTCTTTTACCTCCGATTTGTTGTTTTTAAGTTTTTCATAAACGTTTTTTAATTCTTCGTTTTTAATCACACATTCTATTTCAAACTGCTTTTTTAACGTAGCTTCGTTGTCTTTTTCAAAAGACATGCTTCGGAGCAGTTCTTTTGAAGCTTGTTGCTCTTTGACAAGGTTTTTAATCTGTTCTTTAGCAGTAATAAGTTGTTTGTTAAATGTAGTATTACTTATTAATTTCCCAATGATAAACCCAAAGAGTAATCCTAAACAGCCAATGATTATTAAAAGTATTTCGTGATTCATAAATGTCCATCTTGATCGTGGTTCGTGACATAGGAAATCCGTTCTATCTCGAAGTTTTCAAGGGCGCGGAACACATGGCGAGAGCTGCGGGATA
>NVSD01000056.1 GCA_002401105.1 Flavobacteriaceae bacterium
AATTAAAACAATGAATTATATGAGTTAATCACATARGTGGTTATTTTATTTAGAAATGTTAATCATTGATTTACATGCTTTTTAAGCCGGAATATATTTTAGGAGGATTGAGAACGAATAAAAATAATACGTCTAAATAACTTTTGTGTATAACAGACCAATTTGTATCCACTGTTCTTTTAGTGATTGAATTGGATGAAAGAGAGTGTAGCAATGCATTCTCTTTTGTTTTTTAGAAATTATTATAAACTATACTATATGAAGTTAGTACTGAAAATGAGTCTTTTGTTGTTGATGTTATCAGGAGAAATATTCGCTCAAAACTCCCCAAATATAATTGTGATTGTAGCCGATGACTTGGGCTATGGGGATTTAGGTTGTTATGACAATAAAATAATTAAAACTCCCAATTTGAACAAAATGGCGGAGGAAGGAATTAAATTAACCAATGCCTATGCATCGTCTCCTATGTGTTCTCCGTCTAGAGCTGGTTTGCTTACAGGAAGGGCTCCATATAGAACAGGAGTGTACGATTGGATTGCTCCGGATTCTACCATGTATTTACCTAAAAAAGAAATTACAATTGCACAGTTGCTAAAAAAGAAAGGCTATCAAACCAGTAGTATTGGTAAATGGCATTTGAATGGTAAATTCAATACGACTGCGCAACCTCAACCAAATGATCATGGTTTTGACTATTGGTTTGGTTGCCAATACAGTTTAAAACACAAAAATCCCGAAGGCTTTTTTCTGAACGGTGTGCCAAAGAAAACAAACGGTTTTGCCTGTGATGTAGTCGCAGATGAAGCGGTACATTGGTTGGAGAATGTTCGGAAATCAGAGGCTCCATTCTTTCAATATATTTGTTTTTTAGAGCCTCATGAACCCATTATGTCTCCAGAAAAACTAGTTAAAAAGTATGAGGAACACGGAAACAAAGCGGAGTATTATGCCAATGTAACTAATTTAGATACTGCCATAGGGCGTATTCTAAGAACATTAGATTCCTTAGCATTATCTGAGAATACCTTGGTTATTTTTACCTCGGATAATGGACCGGCACAATACACGCCAAAAGGCTATTTTAATAAATCTCATGGCTCTGCAGGGCCTTTAAAAGGCTATAAAAGGCATATGTTTGAAGGAGGAATTCGCGTACCAGGAATCCTACGATGGAAAGGAACGATTGCCCCAAATCAAATTAACCATACGCCTATTGGAAATGTAGATTTTCTACCTACGATTTGTGAAATTGCAGGGGTGAATATTCCAAAAGATAGAGTGATAGATGGTGCTGATTTCTCTCCTATTTTCAATCAGAAAAAAATGAAGCGTAAACAGCCGTTGAATTTTCATTTTTACGACCCTTGGGGTGGCCCACAATCTTTAATGCGTTCCAAAGATTGGGTGCTTACAGCCAATTGGTCTGTGGGGGATTTTCATAAAAGAGGGCGGTTTTCTCCTAAAGAAGTGGCCATTATAAAAGAAGCTTCGTTGGTAGATTTTAAATTGTATAATTTGAAAAACGATATCCATCAAGACATCGATGTTTCGAAAGAAAACCCACGGANTTTTTAAAAAACTAAAAAAACAGCTCGTTAAAAGTCATAAAAGTGTGATGGATGAAGCACCTTATATAAAACTAAAATAACCCTTATGAAAAACTATTTCTATGTGCTGCTAACGTTCAGTATGTTCGTGTTTTCAAACTGTAAACATGTTGAGAAAAAGCAAACTGCTCCTAATATTTTATTGATAGTTTCTGAAGATAATGGTCCTGATTTGGGCTGTTATGGTGTTAAGGAAGTGACTACTCCCACCTTGGATAAATTGGCTGCTGAAGGAACCTTATTTGAAAAAGCGTTTGTGACCTATTCGGTATGTAGCCCCTCAAGAGGAACTATTTTTACGGGACTATATCCGCATCAAAATGGTCAAATTGGCTTGGCAACTCATAAATACCGTATGTATGAAAGCTTTAAAACCTTACCTGTATACTTAAAGGAGGCAGGCTATGATACGGGATGTATTGGTAAAATTCATGTGAATCCAGAATCGGCCATTCCTTTTGATTTTAGAGCGATTAAAGGTTCCAATTTTGCTNAGAAAAACCTACCCAAATACGCCGAAAAAGCAGGGGAGTTTATCAATGGAACTGACAAGCCTTTCTTTTTGWTGGTGAATTTTCCTGATGCTCATTATCCAGTACAGAAACAAGTAGAAGGAATGCCTGAAAATCCAATGAATGGGACCGATATTGATGGTCCATTGCCTTTTATAGGGGCGGATAGTGAACGCTTACGTGAGTTTACGGCTAATTACTACAATTGTATGAATCGTTTGGACGAATCGGTGGCTATGTTGTTAGAAACATTAGAAAAAACGGGCAAAGCGGACAATACCATTATTATTTATTTGGGAGATCACGGTGCACAATTCTCTCGAGGAAAATGCAGTAACTATGAGGCTGCTCTACAGGTACCGATGATTATTAAAAATCCGTTGATTGATGTCAAAGGTCAACGTACAAATGCATTGGTAAGTTCTATAGATTTGGTACCAACTATATTGGAATATGCAAGTATCGCTATTCCTGAAGACTTACCTGGAATTTCCATGGCTTCCCTAGTATCTGCTGAAAAAGAAACTAACAACCGTGAGTATATTTTTGCAGGTGGAGTAGGATCCGCCGTACAATTCTACTATCCAAGACGTAGTGTACGTGGGAAACGTTTTAAGTTGATTCATAATATTTTGTTCGAAAAGACCAATCCAAAAGTAGCAATTTATGACGCACACGCAAATGCTCATTTTGCTGGAGGTACGGAAAGGAGTGAGGCAATTGCGGCTGGTGAGAAAGTAGCAAACGCCTATAAAACATGGGAGAATCCTCCTAAATATGAATTGTATGATTTAGACAATGATCCGCTTGAATTTGTAAATTTATCCGAAGATAAAACCTATGTAAAGGAACTAAATCGCTTGATAAATGCATTAGAAGAATGGCAGGCAGCCACCAATGATCCTTTTGCGGATCCTAAAAAACTGGAGTTGTTTAATCAGGAAATTGAAGACATTAAAAAGAAATATCCCAATATGAAATACAATAGAGATAAGAATTTCAAATGGAAATATCCGGAGTATTTTAGGGAGTAAAAAAAATCGATGTTAAAACGTTTTTATCAATTTTAAATAATCACTTACATCAAAATTTCTAGTAGTACTCATGGCCTCATGGAATTTCTTATGTTAGGTTTATRGCAGCTATAAGAAGGTTAGATAGCAATGGACTGTTAATTGAATGGGTGAAAGTAAAGTTGGATAAATGGATGTTTATTTTTAAGTCCTTAAAAATAAGATAAATAAGAAGTATTGTTGTTATATTTGATAAACATTTTCAAGTGACGGTTAGCGCTGTAAAACACCTATAAGAGAATTATTAGGTAGCTCATTTATGTCGGCTATTTTGGATTGTAATTGAGATACTGTTTATTTAAATAAAATTTCATGAAAAAAATCATATATATCCTATGCATCGCATTCAGCTGTTGTAGCCCAGATAATAGGCAAGGCGATACAATACAAACAAAAGAGCTAGGAGTGCTAATTAAAGGGCTGTCCAATGATGTTGCTAACYTGAAGCATTCTACAATTATCGACTATGCTGGGCTAGATGGAAAAAAACAGCACTCAAGGGTTCGGACGCTAGAAAACGACACGCTTACTATTTACCTTAAAGACATTAAGAAACCTCATTTGTTAGAGCTTTTTTCTTTTGGAGAGTCATCCTATAATACTAGGTTTGTGGTTTCTCCTGGAGATGCTGTTACTTTTAAAATGAACCATGGTGAGCTTGTTTTTTCAGGGAAAAATGCAGCTCACTATAATTTTTACACTAAAATGAGTACTTCCATAGCTCAAAAATATGAAGATATTGCTTTTTGGGAAGACTTTAAAAACTACCAAGCAGCCTGTGTAAAAATAAGAAATAGTCAATTTCAATTTCTAAAACAATACACGGAATTACATCCCGAGGTGTCAGAAAAATTTGTGAGCCTTGTAAACTCAGAAATCGCATTTGAATGTCTGTACAATTTAATGGTTCCTAGAAAAGGAGAAATTAAAGCAAAAATATCCGAGAATCAAAAGTTTTATGGGTATATAAATATTCCTTTAAATACATCCGAACTATTAAATGGTATTTCAGCAACAGAAAATAAATATACATTCGGTTTTTTAGACACCATTAGTCTACAGAGTTTTAATCGTTCAGACCTGATTAATAATGACTATTTTAAGCGTAGCTTAAAAACATATCTAAAAAACTTTGTCATCCCTTTGGATACGATGCTAAACGAAAAAGATTCGTTTTCACTAAAAAAGAACAAGATAAGAGCACAGTTACAGGGACCAGTGCAATATCTTGCCATTATTTATTTATTAAAAGAGTATCGTGCTATTGGTTTTGGGAATGATACACATACTAAAGGACTCTTTTTAGCTGAAATAGAGGATTTTAAAAATAAAGAACTTTTACCAAGCTATATTAAGGAAATTGAATCCTTAAAAAATGACTTGGAACTAAGCCAAACTACTATTCCTAAGGAAGTGTTAATTGAAAAATTAAGAACGAGTACTGGTGAAACTATCACATTAGAGGAACTTATAAAAAGGAACAATACTAAGAATACGCTTTTAAGTTTTTGGTCATTTAATGATAATTCGACGCTTTCTGAGATGGTAAATTCGAAAGCTTACAGTGATGGTTTATTACAAAATAATGAATTATCCATTATTTATATTTCACTTGACAAAACACAAGATAAATGGTCTAGTGTTGTACATAATTTAGGAGAATATACTAGTGCAAACCAGCATTATCGTATAGGAAAAAAGAGTCATTCATTTATTTTGAAGTACTTTTTTAAACTTCCCGATTTTAAAAATCATTGGATTTATGTTCCTAAATGGTCTATTTTGGATGGGGATAATAGTGTTTTTCTTATGAATGCCCCAAATCCGAAAGATAGTCTAGTTTTTAAAGGACTGTTGCATAAAATAAAATAGTACTATTTGTGTTTAAGTATTTAAAGAAGTAATAGCAAATTAATTTTGGATTGTAATTAGTAATAAAATAATAGTCCATAAAAAAATCCCATTGAAAATAATTTCAATGGGATTTTCTAGTTCAAATAATGTTGTTACTTCAAATGATTCAAGTTAAATCGAAGGAAGGTAGCTAGGGTGCTTCCTTGTTTTTTAACACAATATTCCTTTAGATTAATCTTGTGTTTTTAATATGCTTTAAGAGTCGCTAAATCCTGCTAACAATTGTGACGTTTCCTTGAATAATTAGCCTTTCTTTTGACTTTTTTAGGTGTTTAGGTCTGTCTTATTTTATTAGTAGAGAAGAGGTAATAGTGACTTCTAGATTTGTTTTTTAAACAAAAAAAAAGGACTATCAATTTATGATAGCCCTTTTTAAATATTAACTCAAATAAAAGTTTTAGTACCCTGCTGTTTGTTCTAACAATGGGTTTCTACCAATCATATCTGATGTGATTGGTAATAATAGTTTGTAACCTTCTGAAATGTATTCTACATTATCAAAAACAAATTGGTCACCTGCTCTACGTAAATCGTACCATCTTTTTCCTTCTCCAACAAATTCTTTCATTCGTTCTTCTAGGATTGCGTTGGCGTTTTCAGTTTGTGAAGCGTTTACATAACCGTGTACGGCTACGTCATAATTTTCACCATAAGCTCTTTGACGAATCAAATTGATTAATCCTGAAGGATCTTCACCTAAGTTGTTCATAGCTTCTGCTTGTAATAAAAGAGCATCTGCATATCTGTACATAGGTACATTGTTATCTGCGATTCTTGATCCTCCACCGTTTACATGACCAATAAATTTATTCATTAATGATGCTTGGTAGGTAGTAGCATCGTAGGTAGGGTATCCAGCCTCGGCATTGTCATCAGCATACATTCTTGTAAAAGTTGCGTCTCTACGCGTATCCAATACATCATCTGTTATTAATAATAATTTCTCAGAGGGACCGTACCTACTTGCTCCATTGGTAACAAAAGTTGACATGCTGTTTCCTGCTCCATCATACAATGGGTGAACCTCTGTTCCACGACCTGTGAAACTGCTAARCAAATTGGTTGCTTGGTCTTCTTTATATTGGAATGCAAAGATAAATTCGTCATTATTCTCATCAGAGAACATGGCGTCAAAATCGTTTTCTAAAATAAATCCTTGGATTGCTGTTAATGTGTTTTTAGCAGTTGTATAATCTGCTGCACCACCACCGTACAATTTCCCTGTCCATAAGTACACTTCCGCTTTTAGCATCTGAGACGCTGCTTTACTCCAGTAGATGTTTTTACCTTTATAAAGTTCGTTGTCCGAWCCAAARTAAGTTAACGATGTTTCGATGTCAGATTTAACGATGTCTAAAACCTCCGTTACAGCAACTCTAGGCGAACTTAATCCTTCTGGGTCAAAATTATCCATAGGTACTAAGATTACAGGTACATCTCCCCAAGTTCTAGCTAAATGAAAATAGTAAAATGCTCTGATTGCATGTGCTTGCCCCATTAAATGTGCTTTTTCAGCTTCATCAATAAATTCAATATTAGGAACATTTACAATAAAATCATTTATTCTGTGAATGTAGATGTAAAATCCAGCCCAACCTCCATAAGGAGCGGTATTCGCTGAAAAATCACTTTCTAAAAATCCTAAGTTAGAAGGGGTTTCAAGTGTGTTTCCTCCCCATAAATCACTTCTTAATTCACCAAAACTCCAAAAGTCACCTGCCTGAGATCTTAAATTTGAGTACATTCCAATATGTGCGGCTTTTGCTCCATCTTCAGAGTCCCAAAAACCGTTGGCTGTTAGTTCACTTCTCGGAACTAAGTCTATCGCATCTTCGCAAGCACTAAAGCTAAAGATAGCGAGCAATGCTATTAGTATAGAATATTTTTTCATAATGTGTTTCTAATTATAATGTTATGTTAAGTCCTATAGTATAGGTTACCGGTGTAGGGAATTTACCTCCTTGGAATCCTCCTTTTTCTGGTGTATCTCCGCTGTATTCAGTAAAGTAAGCAAGGTTACTTCCTGTAAAGTACAATCTTAATCCGTTGATGCTTTTTACAGTTCCTTTAGGTAAATCGTAGCTTAAAGTAACTTCTCTTAAAGCCAAATAATCTCCTTTTTCCCACATAGCACTACTTCCTCTATTAAAGTTTTTTTGTGGATCAGTAAATGTCATACGAGGCACGTCTGTAATCGTGTTCTCTGGTGTCCATGAGTCTAATAATTCAACAAAAGCATTTAAGTTTCCTTGTGTTTGTGCCAGTCCTTTTTCACGCATATTGTTTCTGATTAAATGTCCAACAGCAAAATCTGTTTTTACAAATAAACCAAAGTCTTTATAACGTAAGTTGGAGGTAAATCCACCAGAGAAATCTGGTCTTTCGCTACCTATTACTTTACGGTCTAATTTATCAATGATGTTATCACCATTTAAATCTTTCCAAGCGACATCTCCAGGGAAACGAGTGGTGTGATTTTTTGCAACATCGTCATAACGTCCTGCATGTTCATCCACTGCTGCTTGATCCGCATATACATAATCATGAATATAAGCGACTACATCATATACGCCTACTTCCATACCTTCTTGGTAAGCATCTACCCATTTAGTTCCTCCAGTAGCAGGATCATAAATTTCAGTACCACCTTGTCTGTTATTTTCATTGTCGTTTTCCGGCAATTCAACAATGTAGTTTTTTACACTGTATAAATTAACTCCCAAATTCCAAGAAAGATCTTGTGTTCTTAATGCTTCGGCACTTAATTGGAATTCCATCCCTTTGTTTCTTAAAATACCGTTATTGGTTTTGATACTTGAGAATCCTGTATAGTAAGGTAAGGTCAATCCTGCAATTTTATCATATACATCACGGATAAAGTAATCTGCCAAKATRGTTACTCTATTGTCTAATAAACCTAAATCCAAACCGAAGTTTAAGGTAGTAGAACGTTCCCATTGTAAGTCTAATACCGGTACTTTACTGTTCGCATATCCTGTTTGTCCGTCGTATATTCCTTGGTCACTATAGGCTCCGTAAGCATTGTAATTATCCCATGTTTTTGAACTGTCATTTCTCAATGATTTTACATTTCCATTTACCCCATAACTAATACGTGGTTTGATACTATTTATATAGTTAGCAACTTTAGATTCACTAAAGAATTTTTCGTTATGTAGGTTCCATCCAATAGAGGCTCCTGGGAAAAATCCATATTTGTCATTTCCTAATAAGGAGGATCCATCTCTACGTAAACTCAAGCCAACTAAATAACGTTGGTCAAAGTTATAGTTTAAGATACCAAATTGTGATACCATGGCATATTCAGTCTCAAAAGAATAGGGTACTCCGTTGGCTTCACTACCTGCATTCATAGTAGGTATTAAATCCGAAGGTGAGTTTTTAGTACCAGCAGAGAAAGCATATAAATTCTTTTTGAAATATTCTCCTCCTAACATGGCGTCAAAATTGTGTTTTTCGGCCAATGTTTTCTTGTAGTTTAAAATTCCAGTTACTTGGTTTTGTTGAATCCTTGACAAGCTAGCAGAAGATTCTCTACCCGTTTTTAAACTTCCACCTGATAAATAGGCTTTGTTAAATCTCTCCTTATGATTATTTGTGGCTTGGTGACTTGCGGTTATAGAAAATTTCCAATCTTCTATAATATCCCAATCTACTTTTACAGAAGTGGTCAAACGTTGGTCTAAAGCCTTACGTTGGTTTACTTTGTYTATATAGTACAGCGGGTTTCCGAATCCTGAGTTTGTTCCWGGAGTTAATACATTACTTAAGCTCCCGTCAGGGTTGTGGTCGTAAGTTCTAGAAGTCAAAGCTTGACCAGAAAAACGTTGAAATACGGTATTGTCACTCCCTAATGGACTTCCTAAGATACTAGAATGCACATAAGTTACATGAGAAGTTACTTTCAAGTTATCGAGGATGTTATAAGTAGCAGAGAATTTTCCTGAATATCTTTTAAAACCAGAACCTAAGGCTAATCCATCACTGTCTAARATACCTAATCCTAAATARTAAGTTCCGTCTTCGTTTCCTCCATCAAATGCCAAATAATGATCTTTAGTGGTTGCATTTTGATAAATTAAATCACTCACATCATTTTCTTGGAAAATAATTGTTTTAGTTGGGTCTACTGGGTCAATTACCGATCCCCAACCTTGGTCTAATAAATATTGGTTGTCTGCCGTTAAATATTGAGTTGTAAAAGGAGAGTTTGTTGTGTTTCCTCCTGTACCAAAAGCGGTAGCTCCATTTAAGAAAGAGTTGTTGAAGTTAGTTTTACCAGTAACTTCTGTGTAATTTAAAACTCCTTGTCTGTTGTATCTGATAAAGTCTCCTGCTCCTACATAATCAGGAGTGGCCCTTTCATTGTTAATACTATAACGCGTAGTGAATGAGATGTTAGATTTACCTACTTTTCCTTGCTTGGTTTTAATCAATACAACTCCATTGGCACCTTGGGCACCATAAATAGCTGTAGATGCAGCATCTTTCAATACTTCCATGGATTCAATATCATCACTGTTTAAAGCGTAAAATGATCCAGGAACTCCATCGATTAATACCAAAGGACTTCCACTTCCGTTAAAACTAGTTCCTCCACGTATTACAATGGTAGGTGTTGAACCTGGTTGTCCCGTGTTTTGAGTTACTTGAACTCCCGCAACTGTACCTTGCAAAGCAGTACCAACATTTGAGGTGGTCGCGCTTTCTAATACTTGGTTGTCTAATTTAGCTACGGAGGTGGCTAGCGTATTACGTTTTTGACTTCCGTACCCTGTAATTACTACTTCGTTTAAAATGTTAGAATCTTCAGCCAATACCACATTCAATTTATTAAAGTTAGCTACTTTAATTTTTTTTGTTTCGAAACCTATATAACTAAATACTAAAATGTCTCCCATTTCAGTGTTTAATGTATAGTGCCCGTCAAAATCGGTTTGTGTTCCATTGGAGGAACCTTGAACCAATACACTTGTTCCAGGTAAAGGAGAGCCATCGCTTCCTGTAACTGTTCCTGCTGTTGTTCCACTTTGTGCAAATGCATTTACGCATAATAGCATGGTGAAAACAAGGCAAATTTGTTTGAATAATTTGAGTTTTTGTTTCATATGTTTGGTTGTTTTATGTATAACATAATCCAAAGTTAACCGAAATATTTTTATAACCTAAGTAAACGTTAATTTTTTTAACGTATTTAGTACACTTGTATTTAGTGCGTTAGGTTTTTAAGTCTTAGTGTTTTCATTATTAAGTACTGATAACCAGTGTTTTTAACTATAACGTTGTAGTTGTTTTTGTATACTTTAAAATCAATATTATTTTTCTTTTTTTTAAAAGTTTCGCATATAACATCATGCTGGTTTACGTAAAAAAGAAACTGATATAAATAAAAAAAAGCAAAAAATCACAGTCTGATTTTTTGCTTTTTTTAACCCTAATAATCGGTATCGATTAGTTAGGATGTCACAATCAAATAAATAAATCATTTTAACTCATCATCAATACTTTTTGACCAGCTTTTAAATTTAATTAATAAGTCCTTTTTTATTTGTGGGAATTGAGCTGAAATATCCATGGTTTCTGCTACATCTTTGTTTAAATCATATAGTTGATAGCTAGCTCCATTGTCCATACTTATTAATTTATAGTTGTTGTCTATAAAGGCAACCTGTTCTGCGTCCTGGACTTCGGCTTTGTTATGCCTACTTGGTAAAGGGGATCTAAAACCTATCGGTGTGCTGCGTTTCGTGACTTCTTTAGTCAAAATTGGAAGAACGTTTTGGCCATCTAGATAAGGTTGGTTTTCCATTTTAATACCGCAAATGTCCAATAGCGTAGCGTAAAAGTCACTGGTTACCATAGGCACATCCACCTCGTAAGCAGTTTTAAATTTAGCGGGCCATTCTATAATAGCTGGTACCACAATTCCTCCTTCGTATAATTCTGATTTTTTACCTCTAAAAGGACCTGCTGAATTGTAATTGTGGATATAGGAAGGGCCGTTGTCACTACAAAACCAAACAATGGTATTCTCACTAATGTTTAATGTTTTTAATGTACTGCGTAGTCTCCCTATTTGATCATCCATGGCCGTAATACCACCGTACCAATGTTGCTCTTCTCCGCTGAGGTCTTTGTAAAGTGCTCGGTGTTTGTCACCTGCTACCACAGGAGTGTGTACATTGTGAAACCAGATAACGGATAAAAATGGTTGTTTGTTCACCGTACTTTCTTTGATGAAGTTCAATGCCTGATCCATGACAATAGTAGCAGCATCTCCTTTTAAATCTTTGATATAAGTGTCCTTGCCTGTCCAAAAATAATCACGCCATTCAAACCCTTCGTTGTTGAGTCCTTCTGGAATGGGTTCAGATTGAATGTACTTATAGTCTTTAGTTCCAAAATCACCTCCCTTTAAATAATATGGGTTGTAGGTAGGCATCATGCTTTCTGTTGAAAACGAGACGTCAAATCCATTTTTCCATGGTGGAGAGTAGGTGGTAGGGGGACCTGGGAAATAACTTTGTTTTACAGTTTCACTCATACCTCCGACATGCCATTTTCCAAAATGTCCTGTGGCATAGCCTTTGGTTTTTAATGCTTCCGCAATAGTAATTTCTTCGGGAGCTATAAAACCATCACCCGCCCATGGTATTTTTACGCGGTAGGGGTGACGCCCTGTCAAACAACTGGCTCTTGTGGGGGAACAAACTGGTGCCGCTGCATAAAAGCGATTCAATTTTATTCCTTGACTTGCCATGGCATCTAAATGTGGAGTTTTTACAATGGGATTGCCATTATAGGCCACATCTCCATAGCCTAAATCATCCGCCATCACCAAAATAATATTTGGTAATGGGGAGATTTTAATGCTTGGTTTGTGTTCTTTATTACAAGAAACTGTACAGACGATTATAAGTAGTAAAAACAGGTGATTACTTAATGTTCTCATCACCTAAAAGCTCGTTGATATTTATTTTYTCATAGTACATGTCTGCAGCTCCTTCGTATAGRATTCCAATATKATTTTCGTCTACTACTGTCAAACAAGAATATCCATAGGAACCGTCTTCGTACAATTCTAATTGGTTTTCTACAGGCCATGTTTTACCTTCATCAAAACTTGTTTTAATGGTGATATTTGTTCTTCCTTTGGTACTGTTAGGATTGGAGAAAAACAAAATTTTCCCTTTTGTAGGATGGTCAAAACTAATCAAGCTAGCCATACAAACYGGTTCTATCAATGCTTTTCTACTTGTTTCATGAGTCGTCCAAGTTGYWCCTAAATCTTTGGTAGTATACACGGATCTTGAACCTCTTCTGTTGTCACGCATGTTCAACATTAATGTACCATCGCTTAATTCCACTACTTGTGCTTCCGTAGTATTAGATTTTGCTCCTGTTCCTATTCCCCATGTTTTTCCATGATCCTTGCTATAAATAATAGTGGAATATGGCATTTGTTTTTCATCTTTAAACTGTGCAGGGAATACTAAAGTCCCATCCTTTAAAGTGATTCCTTTTCCAGGGCCTTGTAATAATAAGTACCAACCTTTGGCTTTTATTTGCTCGGTGATATTAATAGGAGCAGACCATGTTAGCCCATCATCTTCACTTTTTGATAAAATAAACTGACTTGTTTCCGCTGGTTTCATTCCTTGTTTAGAAGCCCACCAATTTCGTTTTCCTGGATGTCCATGTGCCCAGATTCCAGCAACCCAAATGGTATTGTTAGAACGATCAACAAGTACTGCTGGATCTCCGATTCCGTTTTCGTCTTGTGGTAAGCCACCAAATTCGCCCATGTCAATAATAGGTTTCATGGCCTCCCAAGTGCTTCCGCCGTCGGTACTTCTACTCATGGCTACGTCTATGTCTCCTTGTAAATCGGCACCTTGGCTGTATCGGTTGTCATAAACTCCGATTAATGWTCNTKTGWTRGYRRTGGCNANAKCNNNKBGMHDKCYWNTDMKNNTDKVWWVYWNSNYBDYHHVDWBRNKDWMTBWYNYNMWRCASCWATMCGYYGKSRKCRTRAAYTYTCCAGTTGTGTAGGGATGATTTTACTGCCATCTTTTAATTGAATACTCTTACAAACGGCGGCTATTTTACGGTCTAAAGCAGCACTCTCTTTTAAGTTTATTGATAACCAAAAGTGATTCATTCCTGTTTGTAATTCTTTGGATCCTTCAATTGTAACCTGTTGTACTATCTCTGTGGCTGTTCCAAATAGGTTTTTGGCATCTATAGCATTGGAGCTGTTGGTGGCATAGATATCCATTTTTTCGATATCTGATAGGTTGGTACCGATAAGGTCAAAATGTAGGCTTTCTACTGTTTTGGGATCTAGATTTCCATCTATTAGTATGCTAACTTTTACTACTTTATTAATTGCCTTGCGTTTAAATGTAGGAAGTAATGGTTGACGTGCTTCTACAGTTTCAATACTCATTTTAGCAGAACGATAGATATGAAAATCATCTATAAAAACGCCCATTTTAGTGGTGTTACTGGTGAATTTAAAGGTTTCAATGTTTTTATTGATATCTAAGGCTATGGTATGGACGCGGTTTTTAGTAACCAATTCTTTGTCTCCATTGTATAAAGGAATCCATTTGCCGTTTTCCATGCCTTCTACTTTAAAAGAAAAACCATCTTGTTTTACGGTTCTCGCTTTAAAAGCAAGGGATTTAATCAATTCTGGCTGCTTTAATGTAAGGCTCACCGATTTGTTTTGTCCTTCGAGTATATGTAAAAATTTTCCACTATCAGACTCTTGCCGTTCACCTATTTCTACTTCATTTTCCGCTGCTGACCAAGTGGCCTTAGTACTTTCTAATTGCGTGAATACGGCCGTTTCAAAGTTTTCAAAATCAGCCGTGTAAACAGTTGACTTTTTTTGTTCAGTACAGCTCGTAATAAGTAAGATAAGTACTACTAATAGTGAAGTACGCAAGAGTTGTTGTTTCATAATGTAGGTGTTTTTAGTGAGAAAACTTCGTTGCAAAAGCTAATGGATGCAAGGAAGTTTTATAAAATTAAATTTTTAAATGGTTTAGGATGATAGTTGCTATAAACTCATGACCTTTTGAATTCGGATGTATTCCATCGGGTAATAAGTCAAACATATTATGAGCTTGGCTATGGGCAATCTGTTTGTTRAAAATATTGATGAGTTCAATATTTTCCAAGAGTGCTAACTTACAAATAATGGGAATGTAATTTTTTAAGTTTCCATTCAGTCCCATAGGCTCTTGTAGCCGATAAGGAGCTCTGAAATAATTGAGTTTAAAGGCATCTGTCCAGAGCATTATCCCCGGAGTCATCAATATTATTTTACAGCCTGTTTTTTTTAATTCAGTAATGAAATAAAGCAGGTTTTCTCGGAAACTATCAAGAGAGACATTTGCTGTTGATTTTCCTAAATCTTGCCGAATGCTTTGGTCGTTAGCGCCAAACTGAATAAAAACAATATCGGGGTTGTGATCTAAAACATCGGATTGAAACCGGTGTTTCGCATCCTCCGTTGTATCCCCTGAGATTCCTGAATTTATGACTTCTAGTTTTTTATCCAACAGGGAGGCTAGTTCGTCTCCCAATATTTGAGAAAAAACCTTTAAATGTTTATAATTCACTTGGTGTTTGGCGTCTTTTGGGATAAAAGTAGCATCGGTGGTTGAGTCGCCAAAGCATACAATTTTATAACTATTATTTTTCATGTGTCTATTAAATTTTATACATTCATGACCTAGAAATCGCCTTTGTAGTCCYTTTCTTATTTTTTACCACTAGATATAATAGTGAAACCTGAATATGTATAACATAAGTCAAATGTAATCTTTTTTTATTTTTTAGCCTAATTAGTAAACTTGCTTAAAGGGAAATGAATAGTTTTAGTACATAGTTGCCTATTTGTTAGCTTAAGATTCGTTTTTTAAGCCTAGAATTATGAATTAAACCAATATCATTTGCCTATATGCAAKATGGKTTTTTCTTGAAAATAATCATGGTAKAGATGTCATTGGTTGATTTTTAGWTGGTTAATTTTATTGGTTACGTAATTCTAGWTTTYTTTTTTGATAAAAGTCGAAAAAAAACTGACCTTTGAGAGGGTCAGTTTTTAGTATTAWGGGAAATTGCTATCGCTTTTATAAACCTTAATAGCGATGTTTTAAACCATTTGGATATTTTAATGGCTTTGTTTTTTTGATTTAGCTTCTAAGTAATCTGCCAAATATTTGTCACTCAAAGCATCYGTRTCTTGGTATTTGTYTTTYACTTCGATTAATTTTTTATGCATTTCTTTTCTCACGCTAGCATAAGWWGGATCGTCGTACACATTATTCATTTCTGATGGGTCTTTTTCTAAATCATATAATTCCCATTTTTCAAAGTCATAGTAAAAGTGAATCAATTTGTATCKGTCTGTTCTYACACCACGATGTCTGGCAACATTGTGTTCTCCTGGGAATTCGTAATAGGTGTAATAAATGGCATCTCTCCATTCAACTTCGTCTCCTTTTACTAATTTTCTAAACGATTCTCCTTGGATTTCCTTTGGAATTTCTACGCCTGCATACTCTAAAAATGTAGGAGCGAAATCTAAATTTTGAACCATTTCATCAATCACAGTTCCTGCTTTTATTTCTTTTGGATAACGAATTAAGAGGGGCGTACGGAAAGATTCTTCGTACATAAAGCGTTTGTCAAACCAACCGTGCTCTCCTAAATAGAAACCTTGATCGGAAGTATAAACTACAATGGTGTTTTCAGCCAATCCATTTTTTTCTAGATAGTCCAATACCTCACCAACACCGTCGTCAACAGATTGTATCGTACGTAGGTAATCTTTCATATACCTGTCGTATTTCCACAAAGCCAATTCTTTTCCTGTTAAGGAATCTTCTTTAAATTTTTTAATTATTGGAGTATAATACGCATCCCAGGCAGCTTTTTGAGTAGCGTCCATGCGATTGTACATATTTTGATAGTTCTTTCTGTATTTAGTTTGGATATCTCCTTCTGTATCTAACATTTTAAGGTCGTATACCAAATCCATGTCTTTGTCGATTCCCATTTCATGGGCAGCAGCAGCAGGTCTTCCTTCATAATTGTCAAAGAAATTTGCTGGAGGTGTAAATGTTTTTTCATCAAATAAGGTGAAGTATTTTTCCTCTGGCATCCATACTCTGTGTGGTGCTTTTTGATGGTACAATAGTAAAAAAGGTTTGTCTTGATCTCTTTTATTTTCTAACCAATCCAATGCTATATCTGTAGTGATTTTGGTAACATAACCTGGGATTTTTTTTGTGACACCATTTTCAATAAATTCTGGATTGTAATAATGTCCTTGTCCTGGTAATACATTGGAGTAATCAAATCCTTGTGGGAGTCCATCCATGTGAATTTTCCCTATCATAGCTGTTTGATAGCCTGATTTCTGTAAAGACTTGGCGAAGTTATCCTGATCCCAATCAAAGGATTGGATATTATCAACCTTTCCATTGATATGACTGTGCTTCCCTGTAAGCATAACAGCTCTACTAGGTGCGCAGATGGAATTTGTTACAAATCCTTTGTTAAAAATAGCCCCTTCAGTAGCAATCCTATCTATATTAGGAGTGCTGTTTAATTCATGACCATAAGCACTGATAGCTTGATAGGCATGGTCGTCACTCATGATGAAAACAATATTGGGGCGTGTTGTGCTTTCTGTGTGTTTTTTTATTTCCTTGCTTTCTTTGTCATTTTTGCAATTCGAAAATACAATTGCGATTAAAGTAAATGCAATGATACTAACATGTTTTATATTCATTTTGTCTTAGATTCTTAGTGTTTATTATTGTGTCAATGTCGTTCCGAACCTCCTTTATAATGGTTATTTGGATGGTGGTTGGTAATTATTAATGAGGTATTGACTGTTTTAAAATTAATAAAAAAAGGCTGTTTAATTAGAAACTAAACAACCTTCNTAAACAAYTATTAACTCAAAATAACAGTTYATTWTWGWTTKNAATTYAAGAGCAGTGATGCGTTTTAAGTTACATWACTGCTCTTAAATATTATTAATTTATTCCCAACCTGGGTTTTGAGTCAACTTAGGATTAATTGTTAATTCTTGTTTTGGAACTGGCAATAAATAATCTCTTCCAAGAACAAATTGCATTCCACTTGGTACTTCATTTACATGAGCATCAATATATCCATTTGCATCAACTTGAACATCTTGGCCAATAACCATATTAGGGAAATCAGTT
>NVSD01000057.1 GCA_002401105.1 Flavobacteriaceae bacterium
ATTACAATCAAAGGATCTCAAAGAGAAAGCGTAGGTAAAGTATCAACTAAAGCCTTACGTAATGCTGGTCAGGTTCCTTGCGTATTATACGGAGGAGACAAAACAGTTCATTTTTATGCTGAAGAAAAAGCGTTCAAAACATTGGTATACACTCCAAACGTATATACTGCAACGATTGAACTAGACGGTAACACGTATGCTGCAATTTTACAGGACATTCAATTCCACCCTGTATCTGATGGTATTTTACACGTTGATTTTTACCAAATCTTTGACGATAAAGAAGTAACTATGAACATTCCTGTTCAAATTGAAGGGAGCTCTCCTGGAGTTCTTAACGGTGGTTCTTTACGTTTTACTAACCGTAAATTAAAAGTAAGAGCTCTTCCAGCTAACTTACCTGACTTTCTTACTGCAAATATTTCTGAATTGAAAATTGGAGATAAAGTACAAGTTGCAGAATTAAATACTGAAGGTATTACTATCTTACATCCAGACACAATGGTTGTAGTACAAGTTAGAACTTCTCGTAACTCTACTGAAGAAGAAGAAACTGAAGGTGAAGAAGGTGAAGCAACTACTGAAGAAGCAGCAGCTGAATAAGCTTAAAATTTATTGTAAAAAAGCTCGCTCTTGGCGGGCTTTTTTCTTTTAGTACCTTTGCGAATGCATTGGTCGAACATCATTAAAAAATGGCTGGTTTTTAATCCATCAGCAAACATCCCGCAACAAGACATGAAAAAATTTTTAATCGTAGGACTTGGAAATATTGGTGCACAATACGAAAACACACGCCATAACATCGGCTTTAAAGTATTGGACGAATTGGCCAAAATAGAAGGTGTTTCTTTTGAATCAAACAAACTAGGATCTACGGCAACTTTTCGTTTTAAGGGACGCACTTTTATATTACTGAAGCCTTCTACTTTTATGAATTTAAGTGGCAAAGCTGTAAAATATTGGATGACTGCAGAAAAAATAGAAGTCGATAATGTTTTAATTATTACGGATGATATAAACCTCCCTTTTGGAACCATCAGAATCAAAGCCAAAGGAAGTGCAGGAGGACACAATGGACTCAAAGATATTCAAGAAAAATTAAACGCTGCCAAATACCCAAGATGTAGAATGGGCGTAGGTGCCGAATTTTCTAAAGGACGCCAATCTGACTATGTATTAGGCGAATGGAGCCCTGCAGAAGAACGTTATTTCCCAGAGCTTTTAGACAAAGGAGCACAGTTAGTAAAATCGTTCGGAACCGCTGGACTAGAACGCAGCATGAATCAGTATAATGGTTCTATTGATATGTCAGTTTAAGTGACATAACAGTGTAGTGACATAACGGATTGACTTAAGATGCAGGACTTAGGACTTCTTGCCAATTACGGTTATCATTGTTAGAAAAGAGAGAAGAGAGTATAGAAAAGAGATGTAAAATCAAAATTTGAAATTACTTCCCAACAACTAGCAACTAGCAACCAGCAACCAACAACCCTCAACAAAATAGACTTAAGACTTCTTGCCTACTACCATTAACATTGTTAGAAAATAGAGAAGAGAGTATAGAAAAGAGATGTAAGAATCAGCATTTGAAATTACTTTCCAGCAACAAGCAACCAGCAACCAACAACCCTCAACATTGTTAGAAAAAAGAGAAGAGAGTATAGAAAAGAGATGTGAAAATCAGCCTTTTAAATTACTTTCCAACAACTAGCAACAAGCAACTAGCAACTAGCAACCCACTACAAAATAGACCTAAAACTTCTTGACTACTACCCTTAACATTGTTAGAAAAAAGAGAAGAGAGTATAGAAAAGAGATGTAAAAATCAGCATTTGAAATTACTTTCCAACAACTAGCAACTAGCAACTAGCAACCAACAACCAGCAACCCCCAACATTGTTAGAAAAAAGAAAAGAGAGAATAGAATATAGATGTCGAAATCAAAATTTGAAATTACTTTCCAACAACAAGCAACTAGCAACAAGCAACCAACAACTAGCAACTAGCAACTAGCAACTAGCAACTAGCAACTCCCCTTCACCAACTATCTCATTTCTTTTATCGTTAAATTTCAGAGACAATACATTGACTCATAAATAGTATAATTTTTTTAAAATAAAATTTTCACTAAATTTGGTCTGATTATTGAATTATCGCATAAAAAAATAGCTAGTATTTGTAATTTTCAACAGGGTTAAAAATTACAAATACACACCTCAACCTTTAAAATAATATTATGAAGCAGTTTTTACTTTTAATTGTATTAACCCTTTCCCAACACATATTCGCTCAAGTCAGCAAACCGAAAGATTCAATTTTAAAAGATTCCGTAAGCGCGCAAATTACGATCAAAGGAACTTTTGAACCCGCCACCAATTATTCTTGGGTAATATTGTATAGAATTACGGGTGCTCAACAACGCTATGTTGCAAACACTGGATTAAAAGACGGTAAATTCTCCATAGACATGCCCGAGAATTCCATTCAAGGAATGTATCGCCTTAGCTATGATTTAAACAACAAYGGCTATGTAGATTTTATCTACAACAACAAAGATGTAGCACTTGTTTTTGACCCTAAAAACCCTGGAAACTCACTTAAATTCACTGTTTCGGACGAGAATAAAAACTTCAAATCTTACTTAACAGACATCACCAAAAACCAAAATGAATTGGATTCGTTACAATTCACTTATTTCAAATCGGAAACGCAAAAAAAAGCTAAAGAAAGTTACATTGTAGCCTATAAAAAACTGCAAAACACACAGGAACTTTACGCGGAAAAATCGAGTGCCACCATATCTGAGAGTTTTATCTATGCCTTACAAAAATACAATGCACCGGAAATGATAGAAACAGCACAGGAATATATGAACAGTACCAAGGAGCACTTTTTCGATTTCATCGATTTTAAAAATCCACTGTTAATAAACGCTACCATTATTACTAAAAAAGTAGTGAACTATGTGTACTATTTAAACACATCAGATGACGACCAGACCCAACAAGCATTGTATAAAAGGTCCATAATAGATGTTTTTGAAAAAATTCAAGATCAACCAACATTGCAATCAGAATTACTGACCACTTTAATGTATGGATTTGTGCAAATGCAAAACCTACCACTTGTAGATCACTTAATGGATACTTATTACAAGAAACTCCCTCCTACTGYGCAAGACCAACAGGTGATCGACGATATCGCCAACCAAACTAAAACAGCCATTGGACGTGTTGCCCCGGACTTTAACTATGACAACGGAAAAATATTAGACCAATTTCACAATGTAAAAACGGAAGAATATATTGTCTTGGTTTTTTGGAGTACAAGCTGCTCCCATTGTTTAAATGAGATACCTAAATTACACAATTATTCCAAGTTGCATAAAAACATAAAAGTTRTAGCTGTAGCTTTAGAAAAAGATGAGCTAGGCTTTAATCATTACAAAGAAGGTTTGCAAAATTTCACTAATATTTTAGCCTTAGACAAATGGGAAAACCCAATTGCTCGCTTGTACAATATTAACACAACACCTAATTACTTAGTACTAAATAAACAGAAGAAWATTATTGCTAAGCCTTACGACATTGAAAAGCTAAAAGCCTATTTTAATGCTTTAGAGAAATAGAAATTAAGCACACAATTATACAGGACGTACTATTTATTTAGTACGTCTTTTTTTTGAAAAAATGAACCGGAGCGTAGCTATCCAATGTGACTTTTACCGTTTTTACTGATGCTACAAGTATTTTACTAAACGTACACAGCCATATCTCCATGGGAACATACTCTTCTAGTTCCTCTAAATAAACAGCATAGATAATTGCTACAATACAGGCGTCTATTCCCTTTTTCGTGTCGATTTATCAAATAATATACGCAWMAMATWTGMNTAMNTYYTMATTTTTAAGCATAAAAAAAGAGAGGCGATTGGCCTCTCTTTTAACTTGGAAAATCCTATAGGAATTATTACAATCTTTCCAATACAAGTTTAGTCGTATTCATAGTTCCGTCCATCATTATTTTTAAGACGATCCTACCGTCCGTCATTTCCATAAAATACCATTCGGCGTTCAATTGGTTTAAAGGCTGATTCTCCCCAAAAGAAAGGSTAAGTCGTAACATATTATTATCATAAAAYGCYTGGTATGTACCTTGTATCACCACGTCCTCAAGTACCGCTTCCACAATTCCATCAYCTTTAAAATCTAATTCATAACCCTGGTATTTTTCCGTTAAGTTATTCGCTCCAACGGTATAATTTGCAATCACCCAATCCCCTTCTTGTAAATTATCTAAAAACTCAGTTTTTTGGGTATGACACTTCTTTCTTAATTTCATTCGATTATCACCATGTCTTAAATCAAACCTTCCATCTTCTCTTAACTCGTACAAACGCCATCTAAAATTAAAATTAGGTAAATTAGGAACGATTACATTTAAAAATATMCCCTCATCTGTCGTTTCAATTTCCCATTCTCCATAGGTATCAGCATTTACTCCAATAACCTTTACGGTTCCATCTTCAAAAAAATGCATTGAAAAATATTTGTACTCTTCTGTCAAGTCTTCTTCATTAATTTTTAACCTCTCAATTAACAAAGGGCAATCTAGTAACATTTCTATAAAATCATCCTRMGAACATTCATCACAATCATCATCATCAAAATCACAGTCGTCGTCCTCGTCACATAAACCRTCTGTTGCCTCAATCACAAGTTCCAGCSCTTCCATATTCTCTATTATTYGCTCAGTTCCATCAAACAAAATTACCGTAATAGGAAAGTTAATTTCCACTACATGATAGYCTTCCATATGGTCTATAAACTTAAAAAAATGAGCATCATCTGTAATAGCTATCGTATTTAACAATTGACTGGAACTATCGTAGACCGATATTTGAATAGGATATACAAAATCCAGGCATTCGATATCATCATCGATAGCATTTTTTTCTAGGCAAGCAGCTGTATACTGTTCAAATTCCTCCTTACTGTTCACAACAAACTCTTCGTAATTACTTGTAATTATAGTAATTGGAAAAATAATTTCCAACAGATCGTCATCAAAATCCGTTGCATCAAAAATAGCTTCGATAGTTTCAAAATCCGACACCTCGTCTATAATAATCTCCAAGTCATTTACAATAACAGACACCGGTAATTGGACATTTATACAACTTGCTCCATCTATAATATTATCCGAAGACCCATCCTTCATCGCTGTTCTTTGTATAAGTGAAGCTACTTTTGTATCCACTTTTAAACTTGCTTCGTTTGTCGGTTCTATAATTTCAATTATTTCCTCCTGACAAGACATTAGCGTCATTGTAAAAAAGAACATCAGAATAATTTTACTTAGATTTTTCATTCTATATATTTTAGGATTCACTTATAGAACCGCTAAATTAACTTTTACCCTACCTTTAAACTAAAAAAACACTTACTTTGTGTTTTCCAATAAAGCCCCATTATGAAATCCAGAGATTTATTACAGTTCTGTGATGAAAAAGTATTCTCTTCGTTTTTTACGAATCAGATAGATGCACTCCATAGTTTTGTGTTTTATAAATGTGGAAATAATGATTTAGCCAGTGACATTACCCAAGAAGCATTTGTTAAATTCTGGGAAAATTGCACTAAAATTATCCCTAACAAGGCCAAGTCCTATTTATTTACCATTGCTAATAATTTGTTTTTAAACAATTATGCCAAACAAAAAGTACGTTTAAATTTTGAAAAGATTCCACAAGTAACCAGCAATAATGAATCTCCCGAGTTTTTATTAGAAGTTGAAGAGTTTGATCAAAAATTACAAAACGCACTCAATAAATTAACAGAAGCCCAACGCATTGCCTTTTTACTAAATAGAATAGACGGAAAAACGTATAAAGAAATCGCMTTATTTTTAGACATCTCTGTAAAGGCGGTYGAAAAAAGGATTCACAAAGCGCTCAAATCTCTTCGCGAAGAGATAAAAGAATTATAAAAAAACACGTGTCGAGGTAGGGTAATTCCCCACTCGACTGTTATACCATTACAGCAGCAACACATGGAAAACAATTATTACTTAGCAAAATGGATGAACGGAGAGCTTTCGGAAGCGGAACTCCTTACCTATGTGAGCGCTCAAGAAATAGCCGATTACAAACGTATTATTTCACATACAAAACGCTATAAAAAACCCGCATTGAACAGTGCTAAAATACTAGAGAATATACTAGAAACTACAAAAAAACCAATACCGCACAAAAAACGCTCATTCGCAGTGTTTTAYCGTATTGCGGCATTATTAGTCTTGAGTTTTTCTGTCTACTATTWCAGYAATAGCACAACCACCACTTTTGAAACCAAYATTGGYGAAAAAACAGCCTTCGTATTACCCGACAATTCGGAAGTGCACTTAAACGCAAAAAGTAAGATTTATTAYGATAAAAGCGATTGGRAAAACAACAGGAACTTGACATTGAATGGGGAAGCCTATTTTAAGGTTGCCAAAGGAGCTAAATTTACCGTACAAACTTCTMATGGAACMGTTACTGTTTTAGGAACACAGTTTAATGTWAAYAGYAGAAATAAYACTTTTGAAGTRACCTGTTTTGAAGGGTTGGTAGAAGTTACWTATCAAAATAACACCTTTTTGGTGGCGGCCAAAAACAGTTTAAAATTGATTAAAAACACACCTACGATAACACCTTTCACTTCAGAAATCACTCCGTATTGGACGCTGGGAAAATCTCGTTTTAAGAGCATTCCTTTCCATCAGGTAATTGTAACTTTTGAACGTCAATACAACCTACAGATATTCTACCCAGAGCATTTACAAAACGAATTTTATACAGGAGAATTTACACATAATAACAGTGAGCAAGCACTAAATGCCATTGCATTGCCTTTTAATTTAACAATCACACATAAAAAACAATTCGTTGTATTGAGTAAGTAATGAAATTATCGAACCTCAAAAACCACCCCTTTTTACTTCTATTCTTTAGTTTCTTCTGGATACAATCTCATGGACAAATTAAAAAAGAAACTCCGCTTATTCAAATTCTACAAGAAATTACAGCCGATTTTAACGTTACCTTTAGTTATTCAGACGCATTAGTAACCCCCGTCCATCTTTATACTGTTCCAGCATTTAAATCCTTAGAACAACAACTTGACTTTTTAAGGAGTCATACCAAACTTGCGTTTAAAAATCTAAGCGATAGCAATATTATTATTTCGAGAAAGCAAACAGCTTCCAATTTATGCGGATATTTAATCAATCCCCAAAACTCAACAGTAATTACTGGAGCACATATAAAAGTATTAAATTATCCAATCGCAACTATTTCAGATGCCGATGGRTTTTTCTCTCTTCCACCAATACTAGAAAACGAAGTGATAGAAATACGGCATATATCCTATCCTACTTTATACTTAAACTCAACAGATTTTATACGTAAAAACACCTGTTACACCATTAATTTAAGCAGTAGAACCGAGCAATTAAAAGAGGTGATTATTAGTTCTATTTTAACCGAGGGAATACAACTTACAAAAGACAACACAATAAACATTACTCCAGAAAAACTAGGGATACTTCCTGGACTTGTAGAACCCGATGTTTTGCAATTAATTCAACTGCTTCCAGGTATTCAGAGCGTGAATGAAACCATCAGCAATATAAACATTAGAGGTGGCGCGAACGATCAGAATCTATTACTATGGAATGGTATAAAGATGTACCATTCAGGTCATTTTTTTGGACTTATCTCCGCATTTAATCCATATTTAACAACCAATGTTAAGGTGGTTAAAAATGGGGTTAACGCACAATATGGCGATGCCGTTTCTGGCCTCATTGACATCCAAACACAGGATGAAATTCAAGCACAAACCTATGGTGGTGTAGGAGTGAATTTACTAAATGTAGATACCTATGTTCACATTCCCTTTTCGACTAAGTTTGCCCTACAGTTTTCYGGAAGAAGATCCATTACAGATATATTACARACCCCTACTTTTGACAATTATTTTAAACGTGCTTTTCAAGACACAAAAATAATCAGTGACGGCGAMTACGAAGACAGTACCCTAAGAACAGRTTCYGATTTTAATTTTTATGATTTYAGCACAAAACTGCTATACAATCCAAGYGAAAAACATAAAATTAGACTGAGTGCTTTACGTGTTTCCAACAAACTAAACTATAAGGAAACAATTATAAAAGAACAATTTGGTGAGACTAAAAAAAGTACCTTRAGTCAAGAAAACAATGCTATAGGCGGAGAAATTAACAGTCAATGGACACCTCGTTTTTCAACNAAAAATTAAAGCTTACCTTAGCAATTACATCATTAAAGCCGCCAATTACACCTTACTCACAGAACAGCGCTTACTCCAAGAAAACGAAGTGCTTGAAACAATGTTAAGTGGCCAAGTAACTCTCARAATAAACAAACAGTTATCCTTATTATCTGGCTACGATTTTTCAGAAATTGGAGTTACWAATTACGACGATGTAAATGACCCTTTGTATATCAGAACCATTAAACACGTAATTAGAAATCATGCTATTTACAATGCGCTTACTTACAACTCAAAAAACCAAAAACTACAGGGAACTACAGGAGTTCGCCTAAATTATATAGAAAAATTTGAGGATTTTAAAATAGAACCCCGTGTTAACATCAACTATGCCCTAAGTCCAAGATTGAGAATTTATGGAGCAGGAGAATTTAGGAGTCAATTTTCCACCCAAACCATCGATTTACAAGAGGATTTTTTAGGGGTTGAAAAGCGGCGCTGGGTATTGACAGAAAAAGACCAAGTCCCCTTGCTAAAGAGCAGGCAAGCATCTGCAGGTATCACTTATAAAAAACATCGATTTTTAAGTTCTGTAGAGGGTTTTCATAAAAAAGTATCCAATATAACCGCCTCAAATCAAGGTTTCCAAAACCAAATTCAATACACAAAAGCGATTGGAAACTACACCGCCAAAGGACTCGAGGTTTTTAGTCAATATACTTTCCCGATGGTCAATACATGGATCAGCTATACCTTACTACAAAACGACTATACATTCAAAGCCTTATTACCACCTAACTTCCCAAACAATGTAGATGTTAGACATACAATTTTCCTTGGGAGTACTTTTGATTTAAGCCAGTTTAAAATAGGACTTGGAATCCAATGGAGAACAGGTAAACCCTACACAAAACCCGATACTGAGAATCCAATATCAAGTGCCAGATTATTGCCGAGCATCCAATACGCAGCCCCCAACAGCTCGCGCCTACCTGATTATATGAGAACGGACATTTCCTGTACTTACGACTTTAAGGTATCTGAACATGTAAAAGGACATATCGCTTTGTCATTACTCAATGCGTTTAATCAAAAAAACATACTCAATCAATATTATCAGTTAAATGATACCGAAGAAATTGTGACTATTAAAGACCGTGCCATCGAGAGCACCCCCAATCTGAGTTTGCGATTGTTATTCTAATGCTTTTTCTGGAATAGATTTTTTCCAAATAATAAAAAAGCGCCCCCTATTGCTAACATTGCCCCATAGAAAAAGCCAAAGTTAATAGCGATATCATAAACACTTATAACATAATTAAACGTCACAGCGGCAATTAAAATTAGCCCACCTATTATTCTAAATTTATCCATATTTTTCTTTTTAACAAGGATACAACAAAAGCAGCTATTTAAATCCCTCGTTTTATATAAACCCCTAATTTTCTACGATATAAATCTTTAAATCATTAAAAACGGCTAACTATTAAGGGGCTTCAAGGGGCTAAAGTCGTCATTAAACGTAATTTTAACGTTTATTTGTCGAATTTTCTTTTTTCAATCAAATTTTACGCTTATTTTTATCCCAGATAGAGCCCCTTATGGGAACTATTTTTAAACCTTAGACTAAATACTCTTAAGACAATGAGAAATTTTTGTACCGTTGCCCAGATTTTTATGTGCTCCCTTCTAATTAGTTGTGGACTTCAAGCACAGACCCTAGACCCTGTTATTGAAAACCCTGCAGTTATTCAAATTAACAAACTGGATGCCAGAGCTTCATTTTTTCCGTATAACTCAGAAAAAGCAGCCGAGGACAATGAATTAAAAAATGCAGATAACTATCAATTGTTAAACGGTATTTGGAAATTTAACTGGGTAAAATCACCAGAACAACGTCCTGTAGATTTTTACAAAAAGAACTATGACACCAGCAACTGGGACGATATTAAAGTACCTGCCAACTGGGAAGTAGAAGGCTATGGAATCCCAATTTACACCAATACTCAATTTCCTTTCAACACTAAAAACCCGAACCCTCCAGACATTCCTGATGGATACAATCCGGTAGGTTCATACAAAAGGAGTTTTAACATTTCAGCAGACTGGAAAGGCAAAGATATTTACATCCATTTAGGCGCGGTAAAATCCGCCTTTTATATTTGGATAAACGGAGAGAAAGTTGGTTATAGTCAAGGGTCTAAATTACCTGCGGAGTTTAACATCACCAAATATGTAAAAAGAGGAAGCAATAGCATTGCTTTAGAAGTTTACAGATGGAGCGATGGTAGTTATTTAGAATGTCAAGATTTTTGGAGAATATCAGGAATAGAACGCGATGTATATTTGTATGCTAGACCAAATATCCWAATAACAGATTATTTTGCAAAAGCAGGTTTAACCAATGATTACAATGATGGAACCTTAGATTTAGACATCGACCTAAGAAATATTACTGGTAAAAAACAAGACGTTAAATTAAGCGTTCGTATTGTTAAAAATGACAACACAGTGTATTCACATACACAGAAAATTGAATTAACACCTGGAGACCTTCCTAGAACTATCAATTTCACTAAGCAGTTAGGTACGGTAAAATCATGGTCTGCTGAAACCCCTGAATTGTATACCTTAACGATGGTATTAAGCGACAAAAGAGGAAACGTACTAGAAGCTATTTCTAGAAAAATAGGTTTTAGAGTTTCGGAGGTTAAAAACGGACGCATGTTAGTAAATGGGCAAACCATTTTATTTAAAGGCGTGAACAGACATGAACACGATGTAGACAACGGACATGTTATTTCTAGAGAAGACATGCTGCGCGATGTACAAATTTTCAAAGAAAACAACATCAACGCCGTACGTACCTGTCACTACCCTAACGATCCTTATTGGTACGAATTATGTGACCAATATGGAATTTATGTAATAGATGAAGCCAACGTAGAATCTCACGGAATGGGCTATAATTTAACGCGTACTTTAGGAAATGATCCAAAATGGCTAAAAGCACATATAGACCGTACGGAGCGTATGATCGAACGTGATAAAAACCATCCATCTATTGTCCTTTGGTCGCTAGGAAACGAAGCTGGAAATGGATACAACTTCTACCGCACCTATTTACGTGCTAAAGAAATGGACAATACAAGACCTGTACAATACGAAAGAGCAGGATTACAATGGAATAGTGATTTATATGTACCGATGTATTCTACGCCTAAAAACATAGAAGAGTATGCAAAGAATGATAAATATACMAAGTCTTTAATTCAATGTGAATACGCACACGCYATGGGAAATAGTATGGGTGGATTTAAAGAATACTGGGATTTATTTGAAAAATACGACAAGTTACAAGGAGGGTTTATTTGGGATTATGTAGACCAAGGATTGAGAACCGTAAAAAACGGAAAAGAAATTTATGCATATGGAGGAGATTATGGACCTGAAGACGTGCCGAGCTCTAACAATTTCTTAAACAATGGATTGGTACAACCTGACAGAAAATTAAATCCTCATATGTTAGAAGTACGCCACATTCAGCAAAACATCAAGTTTTATGCAACGGATGCCGCTACTGGAAATATCGATATTAAAAACTGGTATTTCTTTAGAGATTTAAGCAATTACAGTTATCAATGGGAAGTAATCGCCAACGGTAAAGTAGTAGAGAACGGAACACTGCATGCACAAAACATAGCCGCACAACAAACAAAAACCGTACAAATTCCTTTTAACAAAAACCTTAAAAGTGATGTAGAATACTTCTTAAATATAAAAGCCTTATTGATAAAAAAAGAAGCTTTATTACCTGCTAGCTACGAAATAGCCTACCAACAATTTGCCTTAAATACCGTCTCTTTATTTAAAGCTCCGGTGAACCATGGAATGGTAGTTCATACAAGCGATGCCAACATTATTAAAGTAACGGGAACTGATTTTGAGATTACTTTTGACAAGCGAACAGGAACCTTGACCAACTTTACAAAAAAAGGAGCCCTACTCATCAAAAAAGGACCCCAAGTAAATTTCTGGAGAGCACCTAACGATAACGACTACGGAGCAGGAACGCAAAAAAAATTCAAGGAATGGAAAAATGCTGGACAGCAAGAAACGGCTACTGTTAATATCACAAAAAATGATGACAACAGTTTGAACATTACTTTTACTAAAGAATTGTTCCAAGGAGATGCTATTTACACACAAACCTATCAAATAAACGGAAGTGGAGCACTTAAAGTGACCAACGATTTAAATGCGATTAAAGGAGAGCACAGTAATTTCTTTAAGTTTGGAAACGAATTTGTATTACCTGCATCGTTTAAAACAATAGCATGGTACGGAAAAGGGCCGTTTGAGTCCTATACAGACCGTCAGCACGCCGCAAAAGTAGGATTGTACAAAGGTAGTATTGCTGAACAATACTTCCCGTATATCCGTCCTCAGGAAACAGGAAACAAAATTGAAGTTCGTTGGACAGCGCTAACAAAAGACAACGGTACTGGAATCAAAATTTATGGTAAAAAACCATTGCAAGTGGCCGCCTTAAACTTTGACCGTAACGACCTAGATTCAGGAGATAAGAAAACTCAAAAACACGCTGGTGAATTAACGGCCAGAAAAGAGGTGTTTTTAAATATAGATGGGTACCAACAAGGACTGGGAAGCATTAATAGCTGGGGTACTTTACCCTTGAAAAAATACAGATTAACCTATAAATCTTACAACTACTCTTATTGGATTGTTCCGGTAGAATAAGTGATTGATTTTAACATGATAAAAAGCCCGGTATTTATATGATATCGGGCTTTTTTACGTTTTTAATAAGGCTATTTTAAGGGAGATAAGACTTAAGAGATGTAGGAGTAGCAATGTTGCCGGCTTGACATAAGACTTAAGGGATTCAGGAGTCAAGACAGNCCACTGTTGCGCGCATGACATTGCGTTAAATAAACAGGTTTTAGTGATGATTGATGTGACTTTGGACTGAAGGGATTCAGGAATCAAGACTTCTTACTCTTGTGTACATGACATTATGTAAAAGAGAAATAGTGATTAAAACGAATAATTACAACAAAAGACTAAATACATGCAGCAACTAAGACGGGTCACTGTTGCGTGTGATGTTTTATTTAAACCAGCATCATCCTTTACTTTCTAATTAAGAATAGGTAGTTGACTCACTCAATTTAGAACTCGTTTTAATTAAAAACTAATATTGGTAGCAAGTGAAAAGTTACGTCCTGGAGCACTAACACCCGAGGCAAATTCACGGTAATGGATATCAAAAATATTATCCACTTTTACAAAAACACTCACAAAACGATTGACGCTCAACTTGGAGTTAACTCCAAAAATATTCCAGCTTGGAGTTCCGTAAAAACCAGTCAAACTAGATGCATCCAACGGAGTTTGGTGCACATTATCTATTCCTTCAATTAAATTATAATCACTTATTTTTTTACGACCATTGTAATTCCACATAAGACTGGTCTGAAAACGCTCCGATTTAAACCCAATTTCCAGCATACCAAAAACAGGAGGAATGGAAGAAACGGGTACTTTTGTATCCAAGGTTTTTCCTTTTGTAATTGTTACAGATCCATTGGCATACCAACGTTCCAATACTGGATGGTAGAAAGACAATGTGGTTCCCATAATATTGGAAGTCCCTTTGTTTACATTGGCAATAGTAGTACTAACATCCCCATCATACACAATGGTGGGATTTACATTTTTTTCTGCAATGGCACTGGTAGATAAATCGAACACAGCACGTGTAATATAGTTATCTAAGAGTGTATAGTACAAATTAAACCCTATGTAAGACCGCTTTGCATTGAATCGNTTTTAAMAAGCCTACTTCGGCATTATAGGCATATTCAGGACGTAGATTWATATTTGGCACAGTTACCAATCCTGATTTCTCTCTAATTTTCCCAACATCATCTATATTAGGCGATCTAAATCCAGAGGAGATTACGGCATTTAACTGCAGTTTTTTTGTTGGTTTATACACATATCCAAGAGTTGCGGTAACCGCAGAATTATGCAAACCTATGTCCCAATTAGGAAGTTGAATATACGTATCGTCTACCCAATGGGCATTTAAAAAGGTATTGACATAGCGTATCCCTGTATTTAATGTWGCAGTTTTACTAACGTCCTGACGATAGCTCACGTATGCCGCCAAACTTGTATAATTACTGCCCCCGTCTGGATAGCGTGACTGGACCACAAAATCATCAGAAAAGCCAGTAACTCTCGTGTTATCAACTTCCAAGGTTTTACCGTAAGAGTCTGAATTCACGTCGTTATAACTCGCTTCAAATCCATAAGATAACAAGCGTTCGTTTTTATGGCTTAATGGGACAAAAAAGTCTCCATTTACACTAAACACATCTACCTCTTCAAATCTATAGCTACGATTTAAACTGGTAAATTTACGCTGCACACGCGAYTCTTGAATGTTCTGATAAGCAACTGTGATAGTTCCTTGCTCCATAAAATTTTTCTTAGGATTTAACTCCAATTGGGTAGAGATCATCAACCTTTTCTGAGGACCATAATTCCATTCGGCAAATTTTAATGCACCATTAGAATACTCCGTCAATTTATCAAAACGCGGAATATCCGAAGATTTKGAATATTGAAAATTCACATTTAAATTCGTTTTATCCGACAAMGGAATATGTAGTTTTTGCAGGAAATCAATTTGTGAATAGCCTGTATTTTTCTGTACAGAAGGATTGTTGTTTTCTAATGCAACAGGCGCGTATACAGTGGCTGTATTAGAAGAGTATTCATTTACTTTCCCCCATTCCTCAAAGCCATGTTTTCTAGTTTCACCCATGGTTAAATCGCCAAAGTTAGAAGAAGAAAAACTTGTAAAAGAACCAAATTTCTTCCTGTTTAGCTCCACATTACCTTCTAGTGTTACTTCATTGTTTACCGTCCCAACACGTGCGAATATATTAGAAGTGACATGATTCCCTTCACTTACAGTAGGTGTTTTAGTAAAAAAATGAATGACTCCACCTAAGGCGTCCGAACCATACATAACAGAGGATGGTCCAAAAACAACTTCAGTACGTTCTAATACATTTGGAGAGACGCTTATAGAATTTTGCAAATGCCCTGATCTATAGATAGCGTTATTCATGCGTACCCCATCTATTACCAAYAATACTCTATTTGCCTCCATACCACGCAACACAGGACTTCCTCCGCCAAATTGTGATTTTTGAACACGTACTCCCGGCATGGTTGCTAACATATCCGCAGTAGTTTGCGGTGATTTTAATTGAATTTCATTTTTTGAAATAACCTCTATATGTTCCGCAATCCTATTTCTTTTTTCTTTTCTACGTGATGCCGACAATACAACCGTATTTAATTGCTCTGTATTTTTACCTAATGCTACTTTATAATTTTGAGATTTTAGTGCACTTTTAAGTATTTTAACCTCTACATATCCAATATGATGGAAACTAAGAAGCTCATTAGATTTAAATTCTGTCAAATCTGCAGATCCACTTTTATCCGTATAAACAACAACAGTTTTAGCAGCATTAATAATGGTAACATGAGGCAGTTCAAACATGGTATAACCATCTACAACAACCACTTGTTGGCTTATCACTAACTGAGAAGAAAACAAACTTAATATAATAATAATGTAGTACTTCATTTAACTGAAAATTGTCTTTAAAATCGCGAGGGATTTGGGTTCTTTAAATCCTTCCAAATGTAGTTCAAAATATTTGATTAAAATTGATAATAACTCATGTCTTTGACCACTATTTAGCTTCATTTCAGATAGGCCATCAAATTTTATACCTAATAAACACCTAAACAACTTTAATTTATCTCCAGTAATAAAATAATAGGGAGGCACCGACTCGCTAAACACCCCTTCGTTAAGATCAAAATAAGAAGAATATTCTAGATTAGACACGGGGTAAAAACCTAAAAACTTGGTGAGATTTAACAGAAAAACTAGGTGGAAATTAGCGACATCATCGTGTAAATCTACCCATTGCATAGATGCGGTAATAAATTCAAATAATCTAGGATTTGCTTCTTCCTCTCTTAAGGTGGCATTTAATATATCCGATATAAAAAACGAGATTGTCTGCTTGGTAATTTGTGTCACTAAACTTTTGTAATGATAGTTTACAGCCGCTTCTTTAATGGTATTTAAATTTCCTTTATTATTGTGATAGCCTACCAAATCTAACTGAGTTAAAGGCTGAAAATAAGCACGTTTTAAGTTACGACTTTTAGCCTTTAAAATTCCTTTCACCATATAYCTTTTCACCCCTAATTCTAAGGTGTAACAGGTTACAATTAAACTTGTATCCCCATATTTTAAACTATTTATAACAATGGCTTTGGTCGTAGATATCATCCCACAAAAATAGGTTAGTTTTAAACAAAAAAAACCTCAAACATTATAATTTTCTTACAATGTTTGAGGAATAAATAAATCAACCCCATAGACTTATTTAATATTTTTAAAAAGTATATTGTCAAAACCCCTCTTGA
>NVSD01000058.1 GCA_002401105.1 Flavobacteriaceae bacterium
TACTTTCATTTATTCTATTTTAGTATTTGATGGTACAAATGTTGTGAAAAAAAAGCAATTCCCCTAAAACAAGAGATTTAAAATYACAAAATCTGTTATTTTTGTTAAAAAACAAATAAATAAGCTAACTATTGATTATATAGCTGATTATATGATAGAAATCAGTATTTTTGCAAAAAATTAATCAATGACAACAACAGGAAGAATAGAATTAATGGCTCCTGCCGGGAATTTTGAATCGATGCAAGCCGCTTTAGACAATGGTGCGGATTCCATTTATTTTGGTGTAGAGCAATTAAACATGCGAGCTAGAGCGTCGGTTAATTTTACTTTGGATGATTTACAAGAAATCTCTGATAGATGTAAAGCTAAAAATGTTAGAACATACCTTACCTTAAATACCATTATTTACGATCATGATTTAACCATCATAAGAACGTTGATTCAAAAAGCAATCGATACAGATATTACTGCGGTTATTGCCATGGATCAAGCGGTTATTTCTGTAGCACGTGAATTGAAGATGGAAGTTCATATTTCTACGCAAATCAACATTACTAATATCGAAACAGTTAAGTTTTATGCACTGTTTGCAGATACTATGGTAATGAGTAGAGAATTGAGTTTACGCCAGGTAAAAAGTATTAGCGACCAAATAGAAAAACAACAAATTAAAGGCCCTTCTGGGAATTTAGTAGAGATAGAAATTTTTGGACACGGTGCTTTATGTATGGCTGTTTCTGGAAAATGTTACATGAGTTTACACTCGGCTAATTCTAGTGCTAACCGTGGTGCATGCAAACAAAACTGTCGTAAAAAATATACGGTAATTGACCAAGAAACTGGTTTTGAAATGGAATTGGACAATGAGTATATTATGAGTCCAAAGGATTTATGTACCATAGATTTCTTAGACGAAATTGCCGATGCAGGAGTTAAAGTTTTAAAGATAGAAGGTAGAGGAAGAGCCCCAGAATATGTAGCTAATGTGATCAAATGCTATCGCGATGCTATTGATGCGATCGAAGAAGGAACGTATAGCAAAGAGAAGGTTATTGACTGGATGAAAGACTTAGAAAAAGTGTATAATCGCGGATTCTGGAGTGGGTACTATTTAGGTCAAAAATTAGGAGAATGGAGTAAAGGTTCTGGATCTCATGCCACTCAAAAGAAAGTTTATATCGGAAAAGGAGTGCATTATTTCCCGAAAGCAAACATAGGTGAATTTAAAATTGAAGCTTTTGATATTGCAGTCGGTGATACCATTTTAGTAACAGGTCCTACTACAGGAGCGAAAGAAATGGTAGTAAAAGAAATGTTTGTAAATGATGCCAAAGGCGAAAAAGCAAGTAAAGGAGATTCTTGTACTATTCCATTAGAATTTAGAATTAGACCATCGGATAAATTGTATAAAATTGTTGCCAATAAAGTGGAAGCTTAGGAATTAGCGAAAAGTAGAGACATAAGAATCAGGACACAGGACATAGGACTTGTGATTCGTGTGTAATATGACTCGAAAAAATAGGTTTCTCAATGCTCCCCTTTGGGGAGATGCCAAAGGCAGGGGGACTAACAACAAGCAACCAGTAACTAGCAACAAACTTATTGAATTCATGGTAATTATTACTTTACAAAGAGCAAAATGCATTGGTTGTAACTACTGTGTAGAATTAGCTCCAGCACAATTTCAAATGTCCAAGAAGGACGGGAAATCTGTCTTGTTACATTCAAAAGAAAAAAAAGGTTTTTTTACGATAAAATCGCGTGACGAAACCATTTTTAACGAGGCAATCAACGCAAAAGAGGCCTGTCCCGTAAAAATAATCGACGTAAAACAAATTTAAAAAAGTGGTTTAGTCCACTAGATTTTTAGTCGATTTATAAAAATAAGTAAAAAAGCAGTCAAAATAATACACCTTATATTGACTGCTTTTTCTATGTCGATTTTCGGGTCAAATCTACCTTAAAAATAATTAGCTCAATCTAATTTTAATTTCGGTATATTTACAAATTAGTACAATTAAAAAAAATGCAACGAGGCTTTTTTAAATGCCTTTTTTAAAACATCTCATAACAATATATAATACCAGTTGTTACAAGTGAACTTATTTTTATAATGCACTTAATTAGATGTTTATACACTAAAAAAGGATTGTTAAAATTGCTTCTTAATCTTTAAATAAAATATATGGGCTGTAATAGTTGCTCTTCAGATATACAAACAAAACCCAACGGATGTAAAAGTAACGGTGGTTGTAGTAGTGGAGGATGTGAAAAATTATCTGTTTTTGATTGGTTGGCAAATATGACTTTGCCTACTGGACAAAAACCTTTTAATATAATGGAGGTTCGTTTTAAAAACGGACGTAAACACTTTTYTAAAAATGTAAATAACTTATCCCTTTCTATGGGTGATGTTATTGCTGTGGAAGGTAGCCCTGGACATGATATTGGATCTGTTTCCTTAACTGGAGAATTAGTGAAAGTACAAATGAACAAGAAAAAAGTGGCTATTGATGATGCAGAATTAATCAAGAAAATTTATAGAAAAGCGACTCAAAAAGACATCGATATTTGGACGAGATCCAAAGAAAAAGAAATTGAAACTCAAAAAAGAGGGAGAGAAATTATCCTTCGTTTGGGCTTAAAAATGAAATTGTCTGATATCGAATATCAGGGTGATGGAAACAAAGCTACTTTTTATTACACGGCAGACGAACGTGTGGATTTCCGACAATTAATTCGTGATTTAGCCAGTTCTTTTAACATTCGTGTAGAGATGAAACAAGTTGGCTTGCGTCAGGAAGCTGCTCGTTTAGGAGGTATTGGATCTTGTGGTCGTGAATTGTGTTGTTCTACTTGGTTGACAGATTTACGTAAAGTAAATACTGCTGCTGCGCGTTATCAACAATTATCCTTAAACCCTCAGAAATTAGCTGGACAATGTGGGAAATTAAAATGTTGTCTTAACTACGAGTTGGATACCTATGTGGATGCCTTGTCTAAATTCCCAAAACCGGATGTGATGTTAAACACCGAAAAAGGAAAGGCAGTATTCATAAAAATGGATATTTTCAAGGAATACCTTTGGTATACTTACAAGGACGATCGTTCTAAATGGTTTAAACTAAACTTAGAACAGGTAAACGAAATTATAGAACTGAATAAAGAAGACGAAAAAGTTGCTTCTTTAGAAGAATTCGACGCAGAAAATACGGTAGTGCAGACTAAAGTGGACTTTGAGAACGTTGTAGGACAGGATAGTTTAACGCGTTTTGATGCACCTAAGAAATCAAGGAACAAACGCAACAACAAAAATAAGAACAAGAATAAAAAACAACAAGGGAGTCCCAAGGCGAATAATAACAATAACCAAAGTAAACAAACGCCACAGAAAAAAGGAGAACAACCCGGTAAGAAAACTATGAATACAGGTAATAATCCTCCACAACGTAGGAAGAAAAAACCTCAAAATAGTCAACAACAAGGCGGTGGCAATAATCCACARAATCAAGGWGGTGSAAATRYCCCTAAAAAGAAACCGCAACAAGGTGGAAAACCACAAAATAAAAAGTCGCCAGAAGGAGATAGTACTGCTCCAAAAGCGCAAAAGAACCAAGGAAACAAAGCACGTAATAAACGTAGGAATAACAGAAATAATAAACCTAAACCGTCACAAAAYAACGATAGYAAACCCGATAAAAATGATTAATAAGAGCCTTTTTATTTGCTTGCTCTTTGTCTTTATGAGTTGTGATTCYAATAGGGTGTTTGAYACCTATGTTRCRATTCCTAATCATGAATGGACTTCGGAAAATAGTATTGARTTTTCTGTACAAGCGAATGATACATTGTCCAAACACAACGTATTYATTCAGTTGAGAAATACGGACGATTTTGAGTTTAGTACCCTATTTATTATTGGGMAAATTGAATTTCCAAATGGGACGCAGGTGATAGATACTTTAGAGTATGAAATGGCGGACGTACAAGGGAAATGGCTAGGGTCTGGGTATACTAGCGTAAAGGAAAATAAATTRTTTTATAAAGAAAATATTCAGTTCAAGCAAGCTGGAACTTACAYTTTTAATCTGAGACAAGCCACAAGGAAAATGGCTGATGTAGCAGGGAAGTACCCTTTAAAAGGWGTGAGTGATGTTGGCTTAAGAATTGAAAAAATATTGAAATAAATACACAATGGCAGTAAAAAAAACAGCAGTAGATCCATTTAAAAAATTTATCAAATGGTTTTGGATTTTGATAGCATCCGGAATCGTAGCGTTTTTATTGATGTTTCTATTGGCTTCTTGGGGAGCATTTGGTCCCTTACCAACCTTTGAAGAATTAGAAAATCCAGAAAACAACTTAGCGACCGAAGTAATTTCAAGCGATGGGAAAACATTAGGGAAATATGCCAAGGAAAATAGAACTCCTATAAAGTTCAAAGATTTACCTGCTAATTTATTGGAAGCATTAGTAGCTACTGAAGATGAGCGTTACTATGAGCATTCTGGTATTGACTTTAAATCTACTTTAAGAGCCGTTGTAAAACTGGGGAAAAGTGGTGGAGGAAGTACCATTACACAACAATTATCAAAGTTATTATTTCATGGTGAAGGGTCTAAAAATTTACCAAAACGGATACAACAAAAAATAAAGGAATATGTGATTTCTGTGCGTTTGGAGCGTCAATATACCAAACAGGAAATTTTAGCCATGTATTTGAATAAATACGATTTTATAAATGGAGCTGTTGGAATACGTTCTGCTTCACGTATTTATTTTGGGAAAGAACCCATAGATTTGGAGATAAAAGAATCGGCGATGTTGGTGGGAATGCTAAAGAACTCTTCTTTATTCAATCCATTACGTAGAGAAGAAATGGTTTTAAAAAGACGTAATGTGGTTCTAAAACAAATGGAACGCAGTGAATTTATTACTACGGAACTAAAAGATTCACTACAAAAAACGCCTTTGGATTTGGATATTCATAAAGAAGGGCATAGTGATGGTTCCGCTACCTATTTTAGAGAGTATTTACGTGGTTTTATGAAAACGTGGATTAAGAATCATCCGAAGCCAGATGGCACTCATTACAACCTTCACCGTGATGGATTAAAGATTTTTGTAACCATAGATTCTCGTATGCAAAAATATGCAGAAGAAGCCATGCAAGAACACATGTCTAATTTACAACGTGTATTTTCTAAGGAGCAAAAACATAATAGAACAGCTCCTTTTTATGATTTGACAAAAGAGGAATTAAAGACCAATATAATGCGATCCATGAAACGTTCTACACGTTGGAGACGCATGAAAAAACAAGGAAAATCTAAAAAAGAAATCTTAGCCTCGTTTGATAAAAAAACAAAGATGAAAGTGTTTTCTTGGAAAAAAGATATAGATACTATTATGTCTCCAAAGGATTCTATTTATTATTACAAACATTTTTTACGTGCCGGATTAATGTCTATAGAACCACAAACAGGTCATGTAAAAGCATGGGTTGGTGGTATTAATTACAAGCATTTCCAGTACGATGCTGTAAAGCAACAAAAACGTCAAGTGGGCTCTACTTTTAAGCCATTTGTATATGCATCTGCAATCAATCAGTTAAAATATTCACCTTGTGATAGTATTCCAAACACACCTTTTACCATTCCAAAAGAAAAGTATGGTATGGACAAAGATTGGACACCAAAAAATGCRACGAGTAAATACGGTGGTTATTTAACATTGAAAGCAGCCCTTGCAGGATCTGTAAATGTGATTACGGCAAGATTAATTGACGAGGTGGGACCTAGTACCGTAGCCCGTTTGGCACATAGTGCAGGAATAGAAAGTAAAATTTTAGCAGTGCCGTCAATTGCCTTAGGGTCGGTAGATTTAAGCTTGTTCGAAATGGTAGGTGCCTATTCTACTTTTGCTAACAAAGGATTGCGTGTAAAACAAATGATGGTCTTGCGAATTGAAGATAAAAATGGAACCGTTTTACAAGAGTTTATTCCAGAAACGGAAGAGGTATTGAGTGAAGATATGGCCTATACCGTATTAAATTTATTAGAAGGAGTAACTCAAGGTGGTTCTGGTGTCCGTTTACGTAGTAAATGGAGTATATACCCAGACAAAGTAGTCACAGGATATCCATACCAATTTACCAATCCTATTGCGGGAAAAACAGGAACTACGCAGAATCAATCAGATGGTTGGTTTATGGGTATTGTACCTAATTTAGCCTCAGGAGTATGGGTTGGAGGAGAAGACAGAGCAGTGCACTTTAAGAGTATCGTTCAAGGTCAAGGAGCAACTATGGCATTGCCTATTTGGGCTATTTATCACAAAAAATTATACGCAGATACCGAGTTGAACATCTCTCAAGAAGCTTTTGAAGTACCGGAGAATTTATCCATTCGATTGAATTGTGATGGAACAGAAGAAGATATAGAAGAAGGAGATGAGGATTATGATTTAGAAGGTAGCCTACAAGAAGAGGAAGAAGAGGAAATAGAATTTTAGATATTTATGAGCATAGCACCACATTGGAAACCATCAAAAAAAGTAATTGAGCATAGCAACATTTATAAAATGATGCAAAAAAATGCAATCGATAATTACAATGATTTTTGGCAGTGGTCAGTGCAGGAAAAAGAGAATTTCTGGGAGCAAACAGTGGCGGAATTAGGCATACAGTTTTACCAAAAATTCGATGCTGTTTTAGCTGTCGAAAATGGGGTGGAAACACCCAGTTGGTTGCACAATGCACGCCTTAATATTGTAGACAGTTGTTTTCAGAATTCGGATGATGCTGTAGTCATTCGCTTTCAAAAAGAAGGAGGAGGTTTACAAAAAATCACTCAAAAAAAACTAGAAAATTTAGTCAACTCTATTGCCAATGGTTTGCTGGAGTCTGGTTTGCAAGTAGGCGATAAAATAGGCATAGATTTACCCATGACGGTGGAGGCTGTGGCTATTTATTTGGCGGGGATTAAAGCGGGAATGCCCGTGGTAACAATTGCAGATAGTTTTACAACCAACGAAATAGCAGTCCGACTAGACATCACCCAGCCTAAAATTGTTTTTACACAAGATGTATTACAACGCGGGGGAAAAGACTTGCCTTTATACGCAAAGCTAGTCCAAGCAAAAGCGAAAAGTATTGTAGTAATTCCTGTTTCAGAAGATGCCGTTTCTTTGCGTAATCAAGATAGCTATTGGGATGATTTTATCAGCTCAAATGGATTGTTTACATCAGTTAAACAAGATCCAGATACCTGTATAACCGTATTGTTTTCTTCGGGGACAACTGGAGCTCCAAAAGCCATTCCCTGGACACATAGTACACCTATAAAATCTGCTTCCGATGGATTTTATCACCAAGACATTCATGAAAACGACGTGGTCTGCTGGCCTACTAATTTAGGCTGGATGATGGGACCTTGGTTGGTCTTTGCAACACTTATTAATAAAGGCTGTATGGCCTTGTATTATGGTGCAGCTATGGGTGATGAGTTTGGTGAATTTATCCAAGAGAGTAACACAAACATGCTAGGCGTAATTCCGAGCTTTGTGAAGTATTGGAAACAGTCTGGATGTATGGAAAAATACGATTGGAGCGCTATAAAATGCTTCAGTTCCACAGGGGAAGTATCAAACCCTACAGAAATGGAATACTTAATGGATTTGGCAGGAAATAAACCTGTAATTGAGTATTGTGGAGGTACGGAAATTGGAGGRGGATATGTAACAAGTACCATAGTTCAAGACAATTACCCAAGTACATTTTCCAGTCAAGCGYTRGGAGGTGCTTTTGTATTGTTAAACGAAGCAAACGARGAAACTAATACCGGCGAGATGTATTTGATTCCACCGATTTTAGGAATGTCCAATAGTTTATTAAATAGAAATCATTTTGAGGTGTATTTTAAAGGTACTCCTAAACATAAAAATCAAATATTAAGGCGACACGGAGATCAATTGACCCAACTAGAAAACGGTTATTTTATGGCCAGTGGACGTGTGGATGACGCGATGAATTTAGGAGGAATTAAAGTGAGTTCCATTCAAATAGAAAGCGTTGTAAAYCAGYTGAGTTTYATYAAGGARTCTGCAGCGGTCGCAATTGCACCAAAGGGTGGAGGCCCTAGTAAGTTGGTGRTTTTTTATGTAGAAAACYCGGSTGAATTATCCAAAGATAGCCGATTAGAAGCGGTGARAAAAAGCATCAAAAAYCAACTAAAYCCTCTTTTTAAAGTTACTGATTTGATAAAAATTACTAGCTTGCCACGCACCGCCTCAAACAAGGTTATGCGTAGATCTTTACGTGATTCATATCAACAATAAAGCCCAAATTTTTAATGTTTTTACATGAAATTGTATGAACAAAACTTAACAATAAAGACGCATGAAAATAATCTCATACAATGTAAACGGTATCAGAGCYGCTATAAAAAAAGGATTTTTTGAATGGATAAAAGCCGCGGATCCAGATGTGCTTTGTATTCAAGAAACAAAAGCACATAARGAACAATTGGATTTGAGCTTGTTTGAAGAAGCCGGYTATAAATACAACTATTGGTTTTCTGCACAAAAAAAAGGCTATAGCAGTGTGGCTATTTTATGTAAGACRGARCCGAAACATATTGAGTATGGAACGGGGATAGAAACCATGGATTTTGAAGGRCGTAATTTACGTGTRGATTTTGAWACAGTTTCTGTAATGAGTTTGTATTTACCTTCGGGAACTAACAGTGCTMGATTGGATTTTAAACTCAATTATATGGACGAGTTTTTAGACTATGTAAACGAGTTGAAGAAAACCATTCCGAACCTWGTKATCTGTGGAGATTATAATATTTGTCATACAGAAATTGACATCCATAATCCAAAACAAAATAAAAACACCTCTGGTTTTTTACCGATAGAACGTGACTGGTTAGGAAAATTTATAGACAGTGGTTTTGTAGATACCTTCCGTCATTTTAACAAAGAACCTCATAATTATAGTTGGTGGAGTTACCGTGCTAATKCGAGAAATAACAACAAAGGATGGCGTATAGATTATTGTATGACTACKGARAATTTAAGTRATCGTYTGGAACGTGCTTTTATTTTACCAGAAGCAAAACATTCTGATCATTGCCCTATTGGTGTAGAAATTAGCGAATAATAATTAAAAAAAACACATTAAACTTATGCGTACTATTTTTACATACGCCTTTTTTTTAGGGACAATTATGGCTGTTGCACAAACACCAAAAATTGTTCTTGATACCATTGCTCCAGTAACAATTCTTCAGGATCATTCACAATTACAATTTGCTGATTCCTTATTGTTGGCGGCTATAGAAGCCAAACCGTTTAATAAAGAGCATGTAGAAGCTACTTTAATAGATAGTTTGTGGCTGCAAGAAATGTACTACTCTAAATTATATGATACCGTACAATTTATATTGAAGCCCAACGAGATRAGAGTTACAGAATTAAGGGATTTACCTACAGAATTACTCAAGGAACGTTTGGCACATTTGGACAGTCAAACACCTTTTAATGTAGGCTATAATCCAAGTTTAGAGAATATTATAAAATCCTATTTAAAGCGTCGTAAAAGCTCCTATTCTACCTTATTGGAACGTGCTAGATACTACTTTCCTATGTTTGAGGAGAAATTAGATCAGTACGACATTCCGTTGGAAATGAAATATTTGGCAATTGTAGAATCTGCCTTAAAACCAAGAGCAAAATCACATATGTCAGCTACAGGATTGTGGCAATTTATGTATGCGACAGGAAAACAGTTCGATTTAAATGTAAGTTCCTATGTGGACGAGCGTTCGGATCCATTAAAAGCGACGGAAGCGGCTTGTAAATATTTAGGAAGTCTTTACAGAATATTTGGTGATTGGGACTTGGCATTGGCGGCTTACAATTCAGGGCCAGGAAATGTTTCTAAAGCGATTAGAAGAGCTGGAGGAAGCAGAAATTATTGGAACATTCGTCATTTTTTACCGAGAGAAACCGCTGGTTATGTTCCTGCTTTTTACGCTACGTTGTACATTATGGAATATGCGGAAGAACATGGGATTGTAGCTAAAAGCAATGCACCTGTGTATTTTGAAACGGATACGGTGCATATAAAACATCAAATTACTTTTGAGCAAATTTTTGAAACGGTAGGTGTGGATATTGAAACGTTACAGTTTTTAAACCCACAGTATAAATTAGATATTATTCCTTTTGTAAAAGGACGTAATTACGCATTGACATTGCCTAGAAAAGCCATTGGGGAATTTGTGAGCAATGAAACAGAAATATATGCTTATGCGGCCGCTGAAGAGGCGAAAAGAGAAAAACCATTGCCAAAGTATTTTGAAATGAATACAAAGACGAGGTATCGTGTGAGGAGCGGTGATTATTTAGGGAAAATTGCCGATAAATTTGGTGTGAGTGTTTCCAAAATTAAACGCTGGAATGGACTGCGAAGCAATCGCTTAAAAGTAGGGCAACGTTTGACTATTTATCCACGGAAATTGAGTGGGTCCACGGCTAGTAAAACGAAAAAAAAGACCACAGAAAAAAGGGTTAAAAAACCAATGCCTACAGGTCCTTACCAAGTGTATAAAGTGCAATCAGGTGACAACCTTTGGTTGATTGCTCAAAAGTATGACGGTGTTTCAACTCAAAATWTCAAAGAATGGAACAATATTTGGAGTGTTAAAAAATTGAAACCAGGGATTACATTAAAAATATATAGTAACAAATAAATTTTGGGGTTCTCCCATTACTAAAAAGGTTAAAATGATGAAAAAAATAATCGTATTATTCGTAATGACGCTACTTGTAGTAGGATGTCAAAGTGGAGAGCCACAACGTACATATATGAGTTCTAATGGACGCATTAATAATGTATTGGTAATTATGAAAAATAGTGAATGGCAAGGTGCTATTGGAGATGCATTGCGAAAAGTAATAGCGGCTCCTGTTCTTGGATTACCACAGCCAGAAGCTCAATTTGATGTCACTCAGGCACCACCAGAAAGTTATGGTAGTATGTTTAGAGCCACTAGGAGTTTGTTGATTATTGGTATTACAAATCAAAATTCGTTCAGTTCAAAATCTAATGTCTACGCGAAGCCGCAAAAAATTGTGACCATCACGGGAACTTCGAAAGCTGAAATTATACTTCAAATAGAAAAGTATAAAAGTGAAATATTAACTGCTTTTAGAGACAATGATTTGGCAACATCTCAAAAAAATAATGCCAAGAGTTTGTTGGATATAACGACTATTAATACCTTTAATAAATTGGGTATTTCTATGAGTATTCCTAAAAAATACAGAAAAGTTGAAGATACGGATACCTTTTTTTGGTACAGACATCATTTAACGAATGGAAATAGTATGGAAATATTGGCCTATACAATGCCTATTAATCCAAACATGGATATTAGTGACCAAATAGTGAATAACAGAAACGCTATGGGAAAAAAATACATTCCAGGCGCAAAAGAAGGGTCTTATATGATTACTGAAGAAGCCTATACACCTCATGTTTTTGATGTGACTTTAGCAGGTAAAAAAGCATATGAAACTCGTGGGAAATGGGAAGTGAAAGGAGCGTATATGGCAGGACCATTTTTGAATTACACAGTGGTGGATAAAGCGAATAATAGACTGGTAATCGTGGAAGGATTTACCTACGCACCATCAGTTAATAAACGTGATTTTATGTTTGAATTGGAAGCGATATTAAAAACCTTGAAAATTCATAGCTAGAAAAAATAGATATGAGATGTTAGAAATTAGAAATGAGTCCTAATTCCTGATTCTTTCATTCAAAATAATGGAAATCATTAAAATTATATTAAGTGTGCCTTAAAAAGCACACTTTTTTTATGCGAACAGCCTGCATCCTTGCATTTATTAGTACTTTTGTAGTCTAATTAATGTCAACATGAGCGAAGAAACAAAAGCGCTGAATTTTATTGAGCAAATTATTGAAGAAGATTTGGCAAACGGACTGTCTAAAGAGAGTTTACGTTTCCGATTTCCACCAGAGCCAAATGGGTATTTACACATTGGGCACGCGGCTTCTATTTGTTTAAATTTCGGTTTAGGGGAGCGCTATAATGCACCTGTAAATTTACGTTTTGATGATACCAATCCCGCCAAAGAAGAGCAGGAATATGTAGATGCCATCAAAAAAGATATCGAATGGTTAGGTTTTAAATGGGACAAGGAATTGTATTCCTCTAACTATTTTGACCAGTTATACCAATGGGCATTAGAGCTTATCCAGCAAGGAAAAGCGTATGTAGATAATCAATCTTCGGCTGAAATGGCCGCTCAAAAAGGAACACCTACCGAACCTGGTGTTGACGGACCTAATAGAAATAGATCTGTAGAAGAAAACTTGGCCTTGTTTGCACAAATGAAAAATGGGGAACTAGAAGAAGGCTCTCATATTTTACGTGCAAAAATAGACATGGGACATAATAACATGCATATGCGTGATCCTATTATGTACCGTATCCTAAAAAAGGAGCATCATAGAACTGGAGATACTTGGTGTATTTACCCAATGTACGACTGGACACATGGTCAATCGGATTACTTGGAACAAGTTTCGCACTCTATCTGTACCTTAGAATTTAAAAGTCATAGAGATTTATACGATTCGTATTTGGATCAAGTGTATTCTCAAAAAGATTTACGCCCAAAACAGCGTGAGTTTGCACGTCGTAACTTAAGTTATACCGTAATGAGCAAGCGTAAATTATTGCAATTAGTAGAAGAAGGTGTGGTAAACGGATGGGACGACCCTCGTATGCCTACCATTTCTGGATTGCGTAGACGTGGATATACCGCAAATTCGATTCGTACGTTCAGTGAAACCGCGGGTATTTCTAAACGTGAAAACGTAACGGATGTAGCTTTGTTGGAATTCTGTATCAAGGACGATTTAAATAAGTCAGCACCTCGTGTAATGGGTGTGCTAGACCCTGTAAAAGTTGTTATCACTAACTACCCTAAAGGGGAAGAAGAATGGTTAACAGCTGAAAACAATCCAGAAGACGAAGCTGCTGGGTCAAGAAAAGTTCCTTTTTCTAGAGAAATTTATATAGAAAAAGAAGACTTTAGAGAAGCGGCGAATAAGAAGTTTTTCCGTTTGAAATTAGGGAAAGAAGTTCGTTTAAAAAATGCCTATATCATCAAAGCAGAAAGCTGTACCAAAGATGAAAATGGAGAAGTGATTGAAATTCAATGTACTTACGATGCAGACAGTAGAAGCGGAAGCGGAAGCGAGGCTAGCAAGCGTAAAGTAAAAGGAACCTTACATTGGGTATCTGTACAACATGCTGTACCTGCAGAAGTTCGTATTTACGACCGTTTGTTTATAGATGAAGCACCAGATGGACATAAAGATGTAGATTTTAAAGATTTCTTAAATCCAGATTCTTTACAAATTATCAATGCATTTGTAGAGCCTAGTTTAAAGGAAGCAAAAGACTTGGATAGATTCCAATTCCAACGTTTGGGATATTTTTGTGTAGACAAAGATAGCACGGCAGACAAAATAGTATTTAACCGTACCGTTGCTTTACGTGATTCTTGGGCTAAGAAAGAGGTTAAGAAATAAGGTTAAGAAAAAAGAATATAGAGAAGAGAACATAGATTGTTCTTCATAGWAAATAAAAGAAACATCAAAACCTATTGTGGGTTTTGGTGTTTTTTTTGTTTTAAGAATTTTATTTTGGGAGCTATACTTGAGTTTTAATGTAATCATAGATCATTGTTTTTTTATTGTTCTGATATTGTTCACTTTTTAACATGATGTAACTAAGGAATATGAATTATTTTTTTAATTTTATAGTATCAAACCATTTAACAACAAAGATAAATTCATAATGAAACATTTCCTTTATTTTGTGCTTTTACTAGTATGTGTAAAAGTGACAGCCCAAGAGGCAGCACGTTACCAAAAACCTTCCAAAGAAATTTTAGAACTCGTAGATATAGAACGAGCCCCAAGTGTACTTATAGATGATGCCAAAGAGCATATGGTATTATTGTACAGAGATGCCTATAAATCTATTCAGGACCTGTCTAGAGAAGAACTGCGTTTGGGTGGCTTACGAATTGACCCAAAAACAAATATAGGGAGTAGGGTTACCTATTATAAAACCATTAAAATTAAAAATATTACAAAGAAAGGGAATGCTGTTTCTTTGGTTAAAGGAATGCCTAGCAATCCTAAATTAGCCAATTTTAAATGGTCTCCAAACCAGGAGAGAATTGCCTTTACAAATACAACATCAGCCGGTGTTGAGCTTTGGGTAATGGAATTGTCAAGTGCTAGCGCTACCAAACTGACAGAGGCTACTGTAAACGCCAATTTAAGAGGTGTTATCAATTGGTTTAAAGACAGTGAATCCATATTACTAAAAGTAGTTTCAGAAAGCAGAAAACCATTGATTAATACTAAAAGTGCGGTGCCATTAGGACCGACTATTTCTGTAAATAATGGAAAAAAAGCACAGAACAGAACCTATCAAGATTTATTGAAGAATAAGAATGATGAGCATAATTTTGAACAACTAGCCTTGTCAGAATTATATAAGATAACCATGGACGGAACTAAAGAAAAATGGCTAGGAACGGCTATTTATAGAAGTATCAACTTCTCTCCTAATGGTAATTATGTTTTGGTAAACACAGTTGAAAAACCGTATTCGTACTTGGTACCTTACTATCGTTTCCCTTCAAAAACAAGCGTCTATTCTATAGATGGTATGTTGATAGAAATCTTGTTAGAAGTGCCATTAATTGAAGATTTACCAAAAGGATTTATGGCGGTTAGAACAGGGAAAAGAAATTTTACTTGGAGAAATGACACGGCAGCAACACTAGTTTATACTCAAGCCTTGGACGGCGGAGACCCTGCTAATAAAGTCGACTTTAGAGATGAGGTATTGTCATTAGAAGCTCCTTTTAAAGGAGAAGGGAAACTATTGGTAAAAACAATCAATAGAATGTCTAGTATTCAATGGGGGAATAATTCCACAGCCATCGTATCTGATTATTGGTGGAATACTAGAAATACAAAATCGTATGTATTCAATCCTTCGGATGCCTCTCAAAAACCGCTTGTTATTTCTGATAGAAACTACCAAGATACTTACAGTAATCCAGGGTCTTTTTTGACAGAAAGAAACCAGATGGGAACTAGCGTGTTAACCTTGATAAAAGGGAATGCTTTTTTAATTGGAGACGGACATACTGCTAAAGGACAATTTCCTTTTGTAGATAAGCTACATTTAAAAACACAAAAGAAAAAAAGGATTTATCAGTCTAAGTTGACCGACAAATTAGAGGATATTCAGCGTTACGACCCTAAGAAAAATGAATTATTAGTTAGAATTGAATCGGCTAAAGATTTTCCGAATTATTATTTCAGAAAACTTAAAAATGACAAATTAGCACAACTTACCTTTTTTGAAAATCCTTTTAAGAGCATTCAAAATGTATCTAAAGAAGTGATAAATTACACACGTGAAGATGGATTGGAACTTTCAGGAACCTTGTATTTACCTGTTGGGTATGATAAAATAAAAAAGGAAAAAATGCCGATGATTATGTGGGCATATCCAAGGGAATTTAAGGACAAGTCGAGTGCTGGACAAAGCACCAAAAACCCAAATAAATTTACCTATCCTTATTACGGTTCTATGATTTATTGGGTGACCAAGGGCTATGTTGTTTTAGACGGTGCTTCATTTCCTATTGTTGGAGAGGGAGATGCACAGCCTAATGATACGTTTATTACTCAATTAGTGGCCAATGCAAAAGCGGCTATTGATGCGGTGGATAAACTTGGCTATATAGATAGGAAAAAAGTAGCGGTAGGTGGCCATAGTTATGGTGCATTTATGGTGGCGAATTTATTGTCACATTCAGATTTGTTTGCAGCGGGGATTGCACGAAGTGGTGCTTATAATAGAACCTTAACTCCTTTTGGATTTCAAAGTGAGGAACGTAATTATTGGGAATCTCCAGAGATATACAATACCATGTCTCCTTTTATGAATGCTGATAAAATGAAATACCCATTATTGCTGATTCATGGAGAGGCAGATAATAATTCTGGAACGTACCCTATGCAAAGCGAGCGTTACTTTAATGCTTTAAAAGGCTTAGGAGCTACCGTTAGATTGGTTATGTTACCAAAAGAAAGTCATGGTTATAAGTCTAAAGAAAGCATCCTTCACTTACTTTGGGAACAAGATCAATGGTTAGAAAAGTACTTAAAAAATTAATTTTACTCAGCTAATAAACGCCTCGATGAGGGGCGTTTGTTAAGAGGATAGGTAAGTATCCCTCTTAAGACCCGAAAGATACAAAGTAAAAAAAGGAGTCTGAATTTATAGATTCAGACTCCTTTTTTTACTTTTAGTGGGTTAAAATTCTTATTCTTGTAGTGAA
>NVSD01000059.1 GCA_002401105.1 Flavobacteriaceae bacterium
AGCCAAAAGCCAAAAGCCAAAAGCCAAAAGCCAAAAGCCAAAAGCCAAAAGCCAAAAGCCAAAAGCCAAAAGCCAAAAGCCAAAAGACAAAAGACAAAAGCCAAAAGCCAAAAGACAAAAGACAAAAGCAACTAGCAACTAGCAACTAGCAACAAGTAACAAGCAACAAGTATCAAAAAAAGACATAAAAAAACCGCCTACTAGAGGCGGTTTATATTTCGTAAAAAGAAAAACTTATGCTTTTTTCAAATCCATTTTACATACTGGACAAGCACCTTCTTTTTTGTACATTTTATCCTTTTCACATTTCATAGGACAAGCAAATCCATCAACACTAGCTGATTTTTTAGCATCTTTCATATCACATGACGCTTTTGAAGCTGTTTTACATTCAGCTTTCTTAGCAGCAGAAGCAGTTTTGCATTCCGCTTTCTTAGCAGCAGATGCAGTTTTACATTCAGCTTTCTTCGCTTTTGTAGAAGCATCACAAGAAGCTTTCTTTTCTTTACACTCCGCTTTTTTCGCTTCCGTGCATTCTTTTTTTGATTTTGTCTTACAACAAGCTTTTTCTGTTTTTGCAACCACTTCTGAAACTACAGTTTCTTGTGCTGAAATCATTGAAACAAACAGTACACTAAATAATGCCGATAATATTACTTTTTTCATTCTATTCTATTTATTAGTTATTAATTCACTTATTAATGGTTATGCCCTTCATGACTGTCATGTGTAGCAGCAACTTTAACTTCTTTTAAATCCATTTTACACACTGGACAAGAACCTGCTTCAGCATATACTTTCTCTTGCTCACATTTCATAGGACATTGAAATGTTGCCGCTGTTAACTCTTCCTTTACTACAGCTTTTACTTCAGTAGCCTTTGGTTCAGTCGTCTCTTTTTTTACATCTTTACAAGAAGTTACACTTATTGCAAACATTAACATAATTGCGAATACACCTTTTTTCATTATAGATTGATTTTAATTGATTAATAGTCGCAGCGTCTTTTATTATAACTGTAATAAAAACCMCACTTCCGTTGCTAAAATAGCATAATTTTTATTAAAAAACAGCTGTTTTCAAAACTTAGAATCAAAAGGATAATTGGCAAAATACTATAATCATCTCTCTTATTTAGTTAAGGAAAATATAAAATAAAAAGACAGCCACTCAACTTCTTTATATAAAAAATAAATAGTCAGCTATAAATCATCCTATTAGCCCTAACAAACTAAAAATACATTGTTTAGACATCTCCAAAATAAGCAATAGAACATCTAAAAAAAGTTCCTTATTTTTGCCTCCTTAAAACACATCGATGAACATTACACCTTTAAAAAATAAAATTTCTGAGATTATTGGTTCAGAGAAATCAACACCTGAAAAACTACAAAGCATCTGTGATTTTCTAAAAGAGGAAATCAGTTATTATGATTGGGTTGGTTTTTATTTCAAAAACGGAAACAAAAACGAATTAAAATTAGCAGAGTACGCAGGCGAAGAAACAGAGCACACTATTATCCCTTTTGGAAAAGGAATATGTGGTCAAGTAGCTTTGAGTAACGAAAACTTTGTGGTGCAAGACGTACAAGAGCAAGACAATTATATTTCTTGTGGATGGAAAATAAAAAGCGAAATTGTAATACCAATATTTGTTAAGGACCAAAATATAGGTCAAATAGACATCGATTCACATACTGTTTCTCCTTTCACAGCACAAGACGAGGAATTATTAGAATTCACCTGCACACTGGTAGGAAACCTATTGTAAGAACAGTTATTAACATCGTATTTGATTTTCAATCAATTAACGCAATCATAAGTAGACAAACTTTGATCATTTTAATGTTGTAAAAACTTTTCATAATGCATAGCTTTGCTGATTAACACAACACATAAACCATGAATTCGACTAAAACAGCTAAATCGGCATTAATTTCCGTATTTCACAAAGATGGCCTAGAACCAATAATTCGCAAATTTGACGAACTTGGAATCACTATGTATTCTACAGGGGGTACAGAAAAATTTATTAAAGATTTAGGATTTAAAGTAATCGCAGTAGAAGACATTACTACATACCCATCAATTTTAGGGGGTAGAGTAAAAACATTACACCCTAGTGTTTTTGGAGGTATATTAAACAGACGCGAAAACGAGGGAGATCAACAACAAATTAAAGAATTTAACATTCCAGAAATTGATATTGTTATTGTAGATTTATATCCTTTCGAAAAAACGGTGGCAAGTGATGCATCTGAAGAGGACATAATAGAGAAAATTGACATAGGAGGTATTTCTTTAATACGTGCTGCTGCTAAAAACTTTAAAGATGTAATTTGTGTTTCATCTATGGAGCAATACGATTCATTTTTAAATGTAATTTCTGAGAACAAAGGAGCTACGAGTATTGAACAACGTAAGATATTTGCTGCAAAAGCATTCAATGTTTCTAGTCACTACGACACCGCTATATTCAATTATTTAAATACTGAAGAGGAAGTATTAAAAGTTAGTTTTACTGAATCTAAGACCCTTAGATATGGTGAAAACCCACATCAAAAAGGAATTTTCTTCGGAAACTTAGATGAAATATTTGATAAATTACACGGAAAAGAATTATCCTACAACAATCTATTAGATGTAGACGCCGCTGTAAACTTAATGAGCGAATTTAAAAACGACGCTCCTACCTTTGCGATACTAAAACACAATAATGCTTGTGGAGTTGCCCAAAGAGATACTTTAAAACAAGCCTACTTAGACGCTTTAGCTGGAGACCCTATTTCTGCATTTGGAGGTGTTTTAATCGCGAATAAAAACATTGACCTAGCTACCGCAAACGAAATCCATTCATTGTTCTGTGAGGTAGTAATTGCTCCTTCTTACGATGAAGAAGCATTGACCATTTTAAAAGGAAAGAAAAACAGAATTATTTTAATTCAAAAAGAGCTAACACTTCCTAAAACTCAGTTTAGAACTGCGCTTAACGGTGTATTGTTCCAAAACAAGAATACTAAAACAGATGCTAAATCAGACTTAAAAACGGCTACAGAATTAAGTCCTTCTGAAGCAGACATTAGCGATTTATTATTTGCTTCTAAGATATGTAAGCACACAAAGTCAAACACTATTGTATTGGCAAAAAACAAACAATTATTTGCCTGTGGAACAGGACAAACCTCTAGAGTAGACGCCTTAAATCAAGCGATTGAAAAAGCCAACTCTTTTAACTTTGATTTAAAAAACGCGGTAATGGCAAGTGATGCATTTTTCCCTTTCCCAGATTGTGTAGAAATTGCAGATAAAGCAGGAATTAGTGCGGTTATCCAACCAGGAGGCTCCATTAAGGATCAATTATCGGTGGATTACTGTAATAACAATAAAATTTCAATGGTATTTACAGGAACACGTCATTTCAAACATTAATTTTACTAACTTTGTAGAAAAGCGTTTAAAATTTAAAATACGAACATAGCATATGGGTTTTTTTGACTTTATGACTGAAGAGATTGCAATAGATTTAGGTACTGCAAACACTCTTATAATACACGACGGGAAAGTCGTTGTAGATTCTCCTTCCATTGTTGCTCGGGACCGAACGACAGGTAAGATCATTGCCACGGGTAAAGAGGCGAGTTTGATGCAGGGAAAAACTCATGAAAATATCAAAACAATTCGTCCCCTAAAGGACGGTGTTATTGCTGATTTTGAAGCTTCAGAACAAATGATTAAGGAATTTATTAAAAACATTCCTAGCATTAARAAGAAGTTTWTTACGCCTTCMCTACGAATGGTAATTTGTATTCCTTCGGGAATTACAGAAGTTGAAAAACGTGCGGTTCGGGATTCTGCCGAACATATGAACGCCAAAGAAATATATTTAATATACGAACCAATGGCTGCGGCCATTGGTATCGGTATAGACATTACCCAACCTAAGGGAAATATGATTATTGATATAGGAGGTGGTACTACAGAAATTGCAGTAATTGCATTGGGTGGTATCGTTTGTGACAAGTCAGTAAAAGTTGCGGGAGATGTATTTACATCGGATATTGCTTATTATATGCGTACGCAACATAACTTATATGTTGGAGAACGCACCTCTGAAAAAGTAAAAATCCAAATTGGAGCGGCTACAGAAGATTTAGAAACTCCACCAGACGATATGCTTGTTCAAGGACGAGATTTATTAAGTGGAAAACCTAAACAAGTCCAAGTATCCTATCGCGAGATAGCCAAAGCATTGGACAAATCAATCCTTAGAATTGAGGACGCGGTAATGGAAACATTGTCTCGTACTCCTCCAGAATTAGCTGCAGATATATACAAAACTGGTATCTATATGGCTGGTGGAGGTTCTATGTTAAGAGGATTGGACAAACGACTGTCTCGTAAAACAGATTTACCTGTTTATGTGGCAGAAGATCCATTAAGAGCTGTTGTACGTGGTACAGGAATCGCTTTAAAAGACTTAAAAAAATACCGAAATATATTAATGAAATAACAATTCACTCTAAGATTACATGCAGCAAATTATTTACTTTCTTAGAAAATATAGGTATTTTTTGCTCTTTGTAATACTAGAGTTAATAGCCTTAGTTTTCACAATTCAAAGTCATTCATTTCACAAAAGTAAATTTGTAAATTCGGCTACTTCCATTACTGGAGGTGTGTATTCACAAGTGAGTAATATCAATGATTTTTTTACTTTAAAACAAGAAAACAAGGTTCTTTCAGAAGAAAACAATCGGCTTAAAAATAAGCTAAATCAATACCGCCAAGAAGACTATATCTCAACGGTAATTGACAGCCTTTCTATACTGACAAAATACAATTATACCGCTGCTAAAATCATTAAAAACGACTTTAGGAAAGTCAATAATTTTATTACTATTAACAAAGGCAGTACTAGTGGCTTGCAAAGTGACATGGGAGTAATTAATACCAAGGGAATTATTGGAATTGTAAAAAATGTATCTAATAATTACGCGACGGTATTAAGTATTTTAAACTCCTATTCTAAATTAAATGTACGCCTTAAAAACAGTAACTATTTTGGAACGCTTACCTGGGATGGTACCGATTACAATACTGTTCAATTAGTTGACATCCCTAGACAAGCCAACTTATCCATTGGAGATACGATAATTACAGGAGGAAGGTCTGCTATATTTCCAGAAGGTATTATGGTTGGAGTAATCCAAGACTTTCAATTTGAAGGCACCAAATTTAACGAAATTAATATTCGTCTATTTAATGACATGAGCGCTTTAGGCTATGTTCAAATTATTGAAAATACCCAAAGAAAAGAACAACAACTTTTAGAAGAACAAACCACTAATGAATAATAATTTATTTAAAATTCTATTTCAATTTATTGGGCTCATACTTCTACAAGTAATTGTATTTGACAATGTCCATTTATTTGGCTATGTAAATCCCTATATTTATATCGCTTGGGTACTATTATACCCTCTTAAAAGTGAGCGTGGTTTATTTTTATTCCTCAGTTTTTTATTGGGGCTTTGTATTGATTTTTTCTCTAATTCTGGGGGAATCAATGCCGCTTCACTCCTACTTATAGCATATTTAAGGCTACCTCTTTTAACATCATTATTAAGAAAAGTAGACTTAGATTTTTTACTTTTCCATGTGTCTAGCATGCCGTTTGTTAAACTATTAACCTATATAAGTATTTTAGTATTCTCACATCATATCGTACTTTTTAGCCTTGAATATTTTAGTTTTTCAAATATAGGAATTATCGTAAAACACACTTTTCTTTCTGGAATTTTTACCATTGTTCTATTATTTATTTCAATTCAATTATTCAGTCCAAGGAAATAAATACGAATCTTARAAMAMTNMAYGTTTGATAATTTTAAACGTACTCAAATAGCATTTAAACACCCATGAATAGAAAATTTTTACTTTACGCAATCATCATACTCACGGGGCTTGTGTACATCGGGAAATTATTCTTTTTACAAGTGTACCAGCACAGCTTTTCAAACTCGCCGTTGAACAATTCAGCGATCAAAACAAAATATGAATATCCAGATCGTGGTTATATCTTCGATAGAAACGGAAAACTGTTAGTCGCCAACCAACTATCATACGATATTATGGTAATTCCTAGAGAGGTCAAAGAATTAGACACGCTAGAGTTCTGTTCTCTTTTAGATATCAATAAAGAAAGTTTTTTAAAAAGGTTCAAAAAAGCACGTAGATATTCCCCAAGAATTCCATCCCGTTTTTTACAGCAATTATCCAAAGACGACTACGCCTATCTTCAGGAGAAAATGCATAAATTCAAAGGTTTCTATATTCAAAAACGATCCATCCGACAATATCCCATTAAATCTGCTGCCAATGTTTTGGGTTATATCAGTGAGGTGAACGAAGGATTATTAAGAAAAAAYAAGTACTATCATCAAGGGGAACTGATAGGTACACTAGGGGTAGAAAAAACCTAYGAAAAAGTTCTAAGAGGAACCAAGGGAAAATCCTATATACAACGCAATAGGTTTAACAAAGAAATAGGTTCCTATAAAGAGGGTATTTACGATACTCTAGCACAAACCGGAAAGGATTTAACATTAACCATAGACTCCGATTTACAACAATACGGAGAGTTATTAATGAGTAATAAACGTGGAGGAATTATCGCATTAGAACCTGCTACAGGGGAAATTTTAGCCATGATTTCTGCCCCAACCTACGACCCTAATTTAATGGTAGGAAGAGGACGTTCCAAAAATTCTGTTTTATTATTTGGCGATACTATAAACAGGCCTATGTACGACCGAGGATTACAGGCAATGTACCCTCCAGGTTCTCCGTTTAAAATAATTTCCGCATTGGTTGCATTACAAGAAGGAGTGATGACYCCAGAAAGTTCGGTRAAATGTTATCATGGCTATCGATATGGAACTAGAAGTAAGGCATTTATGAAATGTCATTGTGGAATGGTAGGAATCCCTATCAGATTGAACGCAGCCATGTACAGATCCTGTAACACCTATTTTTCAACTGCTTACAGAAAGTCTATCGAAAAATACGACAGTCCTTCTGAAGGGATGAATGCATGGAACAAACATGTCACAAGTTTTGGACTTGGAAAATATTTTGGAAACGATTTATCCGTAGGACAGCCAGGGTTAATTCCAGACGCCAACTATTACAAAAAGTATTATCCCAATGGAGGATGGCGTGCTGTAACCACCATTTCTAATGCCATCGGTCAAGGAGAAATATTAACCACACCATTACAATTAGCAAATCTAACAGCCACCGTAGCCAACAGAGGATTTTACATCACTCCACATATTGTTAAAAAGATTAAGGGGATGGAAGTAGATCGTAAATTTATTACAAAAAACATCACTTCCATAGATAAAAAACATTTTGACCCTGTAATTGAAGGCTTGTTTAATGTTTTTGAAAAGTCAAATGGAACCGCAAGAGCCTCTAGAGTTCAAGGCATAGAAATTAGTGGAAAAACAGGTACCGCTGAAAATTATATGAAAATAGACGGTGTTAGAACTAAACTAACAGATCACTCTATATTTATAGCTTTTGCTCCTAAGGACAATCCTAAAATTGCCATTGCTGTTTTTGTAGAAAACGGGTATTGGGGATCTAGATGGGGTGGACCTATTGCCAGTTTAATGATAGAAAAATACCTCAAAGGAGAAACTTCAAGACCTGCGATAGAACAGCGAATGATTCAAGGAAGTTTACAAGAAGAATACAAGAAACAATTAAGCATTAAACAAGTTGAGAAGTAGAAAAACAAATGTATTTTATGGAATTGACTGGGTGTTAATTCTCATGTATTTATGCCTTATTTTTGTAGGTTGGCTAAACATATACTCTGTAACCATTACGGACGAAGACTTAAGTTTACTCAATCTAACCACAGGGTATGGAAAACAAATGCTTTGGATACTGTTATGCTTCCCTATTATTGTAGTGGTTTTAATGTTAGATGTTAAGTTTTACGAAAAATTTGGATCTATTATCTATCTCGTCGCGCTACTCTCTTTATTAGGACTTTTCCTATTTGGAAAAAACATAAATGGAGCTACCTCTTGGTATGCTTTGGGAAGTTTTACGCTGCAACCTTCCGAATTTATGAAAGCCGCAACAGCCTTGGCAATGGCAAAATTAGTGAGTGACAAACAATTTAATTTAAAAAGTCCCAAACAACAACTACAAGCCATTTTAATTTTATTCTTACCCGCAATTTTAATAACATTACAACCCGACCCCGGATCAGCATTGGTTTATATTTCCTTTTTTCTAGTATTATACCGTGAAGGATTACCAATGTATTATATAAGTTTTGGAGCAACAGCCGTGTTATTATTTGTACTTACGTTGGCGTTTGGAGCTACATCAATCTCCATTGTTTTATTCTTACTTTWTGTTACACTCCTTATGTATTTATCCATAACGCGTACAAACCTTTTAAAAAGAGGCTGGCCAGCAATGACTATCTTATACACAGTGGCAACCCTGTATGTTTTAGGATGTAACTTAGTCTATAACCACGTGTTCCAACAAAGACACAGAGATAGATTTGATATCCTATTAGGATTATCAGAAGACACTAGTAATATAGGATACAATACCAATCAAGCCATCAAAACCATTGCATCTGGAGGCTTTGAAGGACGTGGTTTTTTACAAGGAGAACGTACCCAGGGACATTTTGTACCAGAACAAGACACAGATTATATTTTTACGACCGTTGGAGAAGAATGGGGCTTTATCGGAACCACCTTTGTCATTGTACTATTCATCGCTTTTTTACTGCGAATTATTACCTTGGCCGACAGGCAAAAAATGCGTTTTAGTCGCATTTATGGCTATAGCATCGCCGCTATTTTCTTTTTCCATTTCGCGATAAATATAGGAATGGTAATAGGATTACTCCCTACCATTGGGATTCCACTACCGTTTTTTAGTTATGGAGGATCAGGGCTTTGGGGTTTTACTTTATTGTTATTTATTTTTATAAGGCTGGATGCCAATAGAACTTACGAATGGTAAGCGAATGTAACTTGTAAAAAACTACAGTTAAAATCGATTATAATAATTTCACATCCGCCTTTAAATATTCTTTTAAAAGAGCATTAGATGGTTCTAAATCTGTTACTAAAGCCGAAATTTCATCCAATGTACAAACCGGATAGTTCTGACGATCATTCAATTTAGAGGAAGTTACAAGAGACACTACTTTGTCAGAAGATGCAATCATCGCTTTTTTCACCAAGGACACTTCGTAGCCTACTTCTGTAATCCCATGATCAATATTGACACTACTCGCCCCTAAGAAACAAATATCAGCGCGTATCTTCGATAAATCTTGGATCACATCAATCCCCACAGTTACCATGGATTTTTTTTCGATTTTACCTCCAATAAAAATGGTTTCCACCTCTGGATGTTCCACTAATTGCATGGCAATAGGTAAACTATAGGTATAAATCGTAACACGAATATTTTTAGGTATCATTCTAGAAAGCACGAGGTTTGTTGTCCCTCCGCTTATAATTATAACCATTCCATCTGTGATTAAAGAAACGGCTTTGTTTGCGATAATAACTTTCTTATCAAGGTTAAATATTACATTCTCATTATAATGATACAAACGCTGCACCGTAGAAATAGCACCTCCGTGAATTTTCAGTAACAAGCCTTTTCTGTCTAATTCATTCAAGTCCCTACGAACGGTATCTTCTGATACATTCAACTCCTCAGCTAGGCGCTTAGAATTTACCTTTTTATGCTGCTGAATCTCATTTAAAATATAATTMTGACGTTTATCTTTAACCATGTTGCGTTATTAGTAAACAAATATAGGATATTCCGCTAAATTATTTGGTAATTCAAAAAAACAAAATTAAATTTATGCGATAATTTTACGTATATTGTGCCGTATATTTGCGGTATTTATGCCGTTATTGAATTATATCAGCTAAAACCAACAACATTATGAGTCCATTTCTAGTATTTGCAGTCATTGCTTCCTATTTTGGAGTACTGATGATTATTTCCCATATCACCTCAAAAAATAATAGTGACGAATCTTATTTTACAGGTGACAGGAAATCACCTTGGGCATTGGTTGCTTTTGGTATGGTAGGTGCTGCATTATCTGGTGTTACCTTTGTTTCAATTCCAGGAATGGTAAGTAATAATTACTTTTATTATTTGCAATTTGTATTTGGAAATGTAGCGGGCTATATATTTATAGTTTATGTGCTTATTCCTATCTATTACAGACTTAAATTAGTCTCCATTTACAGTTACCTAAATGAAAGATTTGGGAATAGTTCCTATAAAACGGGTTCCATGTTTTTCTTAATCTCCCAATCATTTGGTTCCGCGCTACGTCTACTACTTGCGGCTAAAATATTGCAATTTGCATTATTTGATGCTTTCCATATACCGTTTTTTGTCACCGTAGGAATCATCCTTCTTTTGATTTGGTTTTACACCAATAAATCAGGAATTAAAACTATTGTATGGACAGATACTTTACAGACTTTTTTCTTAATATCAGCGGCTGTTATCACCATAATAGTAATTAAAAACGAATTAAATTTTACTATTTCAGACACTGTAAATGCAGTTTCAGAACATAAATATTTTAAAATATTCGATTGGGATTTTAATTCAGGAAGCAACTTTTTTAAGCAGTTTATTTCGGGAATATTAATTGCCATAGCMATGATGGGCTTAGAYCAAAACATSATGCARAAAACATTRACYTGTAAAAAYYWAAAAGAYGCKCARAAAAAYGNNCTTTMGNNTTYAGTWTYATMTTAGCAATTACTCAATTCTTGTTTTTAGGATTAGGTATCATGCTTTATTTATACGCAGAAAAAAACGGAATTGACTTAGCAATGGAAGACGGGAAGTTTATCCATACCGATACCTTATTTCCAACATTATCCCTAAACCACTTTGGTCTGTTAGCAAGTATCAGTTTTATTTTAGGAATTACAGCTGCTGCTTTTTCCAGTGTTGACTCATCTTTAACAGCTTTAACAACAGCTTTTACTCATGATTTTCTATCGATTGAAAAAAAATCAAGTTCAGATAAAAAGAAATTAAAAAATCGAGTACTGCTCGCATTCAATATCATTGTATTTTTAATAATTATGGCATTTTCTAATAGTACAGGAGATGTTATATCTATTATTTTCAAAGTAGCAGGATACACTTACGGGCCACTTTTAGGGCTGTTTTTACTAGGTATTTTCACAAAACTCGAAATAAAAGACAAGTTCGTACCATATATTTGTATTTTTGCACCCATTGCTACCTACTTTTTAAACAACCTATTTATCAGTTCATTTAACTTTGACCTAGGTTTTATGAACATATTTGTAAATGCAATGATCACTATATTATTGCTCATCTTCGCAAAGAAAACCAATGAAAAAAAATAAACCAACCACCGAACAGACATCCCATTACGACGATTTGGAACACATGTCTACGTTTGACTTATTGACTAACATCAACAAAGAAGACAAAACCATTCCTGCTGCCATTGAAAAGGTAATTCCACGAATAGAAATATTGGTTGATACCATTGTTGACAAAATGAAACAAGGTGGCCGACTGTTTTACATAGGCGCGGGCACAAGTGGAAGATTAGGTGTTTTAGACGCCTCGGAATGTCCTCCTACTTTTGGTGTTCCCTTTGATTGGGTAATCGGAATAATTGCCGGAGGAGACGGCGCTTTAAGAGTTGCAGTAGAAAATGCTGAGGACAACCCGACCCAAGCCTTTAGAGACCTGATGGCATTCTCTATCAGCAGCAACGATATTCTTATAGGAATAGCCGCGTCAGGAACTACACCTTATGTAATAGGAGGATTAAAGGAAGCCAATAAAAAAGGAATTACCACAGCCTGTATTACTTGCAGTGCCCAAAGTCCATTGGCCGCTGTATCCAAACATCCTATCGAAGTAATAGTAGGACCGGAATTCTTGACTGGAAGTACTCGAATGAAAGCTGGAACTGCTCAAAAACAAGTACTCAACATGATTTCCACTTCCGTGATGATTAAACTAGGTAAAGTACAGGGGAATAAAATGGTCGACATGAGACTTTCCAATATCAAACTTGTAGCTAGAGGTACTCGAATGATTATGGAAGAATTAAATATAGATGAAACGGAAGCATCCGCATTATTACAAGCGCATAAAAGTGTAAGAAAAGCAATAGAATTTTATAATAAATAGAGCATTGGCATGAAAAAATCGACTTATATTATCGGAGTTATGAGTGGTACTTCCTTAGATGGAATTGACCTCGCATATGTAAAAATAAACGAGGAAAACAGCTACGATTTCGAGATTATACATGCAACAACTATTCCCTACAGTAAAGAATGGCAACAAAAACTTAAAAATGCCTTTACCATATCAGCAGAAAAAATCACCAAATTAGATGCAGATTACAGCTGTTTTTTAAGTGATCTTATTCAACAATACATCACCGATCAACAAATTACCAAACTGGATTTAATAGCCTCACATGGCCACACTATCTTTCATAATCCAGCGGAACATTACACCTTACAAATAGGAAACACACCTGCCATAATTAATAAAACTCAAATTAAAACTATTTGTAATTTTAGAATAAACGATGTTGCACTTGGAGGCCAAGGAGCTCCCCTTGTACCTATTGGCGATATGTTACTGTTTTCTGAGTATACCTTTTGCTTAAATATTGGCGGCTTTGCTAATATATCCCATCAAAAAGGTACAGAACGACTTGCGTATGATATTTGCCCCACAAATATTGTGATGAATGAATACATGCGTAAATTAGGTAAAGAATACGATGACAAAGGTCAATTAGCTGCTTCAGGAAAAATACACAACGCATTGTTAACAGCGCTAAATGCCCTGCCGTTTTACACGGATAAAAAACCAAAATCTTTAGGGTATGAATTTGTAGTAGACACAATATTCCCCATCCTAAACAATTATAGTTTATCTACTCCAGACCTCCTAAGAACATACGTAGAACACTGTGCAATCCAAATAGCAAGCAAAACTAATAACAACGCTACAGACACTCTTTTAATCACTGGTGGAGGTGCTTTTAATACGTTTTTAGTAGAACGAATTCAATACCATACAAAAACCACCATCGTACTTCCAGATCCACTTATTATAAACTATAAGGAAGCATTAATTTTTGCTTTTCTTGGTTATTTAAAAGATTTAAATCAAATAAACTGCTTAAAATCCGTGACTGGAGCAGTAAAAAATCACAGCGGAGGAATTATCTATACTATCTAATACCAACCCCTATGCAGGCTATTGAACAATTAAAACAAGAATTTTCAGGCGATATTTTCATTGACACTTTACACACAATAATATATGCTACAGATGCATCCGCATATCGCATGTTACCAAAGGCAGTGGCTATCCCAAAAACTACTGCAGATTTACAGTTGTTGATTCAATTTGCCAAAGACAATAATACAACACTTATACCAAGAGCAGCAGGAACCTCCTTAGCGGGACAATGCGTGGGAGAAGGAATTATTGTAGATACTTCTAAATATTTTACCGAAATTTTAAGTTTTGATAAAAAAACAAAGACCGTTACGGTACAACCTGGTGTTATCCGAGATGAACTTAACCTATTTTTAAAGCCACATGGCTTGTTTTTTGGACCTAATACTTCCACCAGTAATCGCTGTATGATAGGCGGTATGGTTGGAAACAATTCGTCAGGAACTACCTCCATACAATTTGGTGTTACCCGTGATAAAATAGTCGCATTAAAAACCATTCTGAGTGATGGATCAGAAGCTACTTTTAAAGACATATCCAAGGAACAATTCAAGGAGAAATCCACAGGAAACAGCTTAGAAAGTTCCCTTTATAAAAATATTGTTGCTCTTTTGAGTCCAGAAGATACGCAACAGGAGATTCGGTCAGAATTTCCACATAAAAACATTCACAGACGGAATAATGGTTACGCAATTGATAGTCTAATAGAAACTGAACTATTCGGTAATACTACCGAGAAATTCAACCTTGGAAAACTGCTATGTGGTAGTGAAGGAACCCTTGCCTTTAGTACAGAAATCACATTGAGTTTAGATACACTGCCTCCTTCTGAAAACATACTTGTGGCGGCTCATTTTACAAGCGTAAACGAAAGTTYAACAGCAGTTGTAGCCGCTATGAAACACAATTTGTACACGTGTGAGTTGATGGATAAAACAATCTTAGACTGCACAAAATCAAATAGAGAACAAGTCAAAAACAGGTTCTTTTTGCAAGGGGACCCAGCAGCAATTTTAATGCTAGAAATCTGTTGCGACACCAAAGAAGAAGCAGAAGAAAAGGCAGACTTATTAATCGCTGAATTACAAAAATTAAACCTAGGTTATGCCTATCCCAAAGTACGAGGAACAGACATTAATAAAGTAGTAGAATTACGTAAAGCAGGCTTAGGACTCCTAGGTAATATTATTGGTGACGAAAAAGCGGTGCCTTGTATAGAAGACACAGCAGTAGCCTTAGAAGATTTACCAAACTACATTGTAGAATTCTCCAAAATGATGGATGATTTCGGCCAAAAAGCAGTCTATTATGCACATGCCGGAGCAGGAGAATTACACCTACGCCCCATCTTAAATTTAAAGAAAAAAGAAGACGTAGCACTTTTCAGAGACATCACCCATAAAACAGCTTTATTAGTAAAAAAATACAATGGTTCTTTTAGTGGAGAACACGGAGATGGAATAGTACGTGCCGAGTTTATTCCTCTAATGATTGGAGGGAAAAACTACGAAATACTCAGAAAAATAAAATCGCTGTTTGACCCTCATAACGTTTTCAATAAGGGTAAGATTGTAGACGCCTATCCTATGGATAAAAATTTACGTTACGCTGAAAATGCCAAGACGCCGGAAATTAAAACGATCCAAGATTTTTCCGACAGTTTAGGCATCCTAAGAATGGCAGAAAAATGTAATGGATCTGGAGATTGCAGAAAACTCCCAAGCGCTGGAGGGACTATGTGTCCAAGCTACAGAGCTACTAGAAACGAAAAAGATACTACCAGAGCAAGAGCAAACACCTTACGCGAAGTACTGACAAACTCTACCAAAGAAAATCGTTTTGACAGTAAGGAACTTAAAGAGGTTTTTGACCTTTGTTTAAGTTGTAAAGCATGTGCTAGTGAATGCCCAAGTAATGTAGATGTGGCGGCGTTAAAAGCCGAATTCCTACATCAATACTAYAWAACYMWMRRCRWRCCKTTSMKWACWMMWWKRTTTGCNSWYRRKKTGTTTTGGAATGGYATTGGAAGCCTGGTTCCAAGCATTACAAATTTTATACTGAATACATCACTCTCAAAAAATATTATGGGAATTGCCATTCAAAGAAGCATTCCTGCACTCCAAAAAGTGACTTTTAAAAAATGGATTTCTAAACAGCGCAAAAAAGAATCTAATAGCAGTACAAAAAATTTGGTTTTATTTTGTGATGAATTCACCAATTATTACGATTCTCCCGTAGGAATTGACACCGTACAACTACTTGAAGGTCTCGGATACAACATTAAATACTTAAATCACCTAGAAAGTGGACGCAGTTTTATTTCTAAAGGACTGCTCGGAAAGGCAAAAAAAATAGCAGATAAAAATGTTGCTATCTTCAAAAACACGATTCAARAAAACATGCCATTAGTTGGGATAGAACCCTCAGCTATTTTAACATTTAGAGACGAGTACATCCGATTAGCAGATGACAAAGAAGCTGCAAAGGCAATCTCTAAATACACTTATACAATTGAAGAGTTTATTCAATTAGAAATAGAAAAAGGGAATATTAAAAATACTCAATTTAGTACTGAACAGAAAGAAATAAAAATTCATGGTCATTGCCAGCAAAAGTCATTGAGTAGTGTTGGTCCAACTTTTAACATGTTAAACCTCCCTACAAATTACACGGTAACCATTTTAAATACGGGTTGTTGTGGTATGGCTGGTTCGTTTGGATACGAAAAGGAACATTATGATTTAAGCATGCAAATAGGAGAAGATACATTATTTCCTAAAATAAGGAAAATGGAAAATAATGCTTTAATTGCAGCTGCAGGAACTAGCTGTAGACATCAAATATTTGATGGAACAAGCAAAGAGGCGCAACATCCTGTAACTATTTTAAAAAACGCCCTCTTATAAAACATAGATCAATCTTCTTCTAAAAACTGTATGATTGATCTTTCTAAGGCCTTATCAACAATTACTAAATACATGATATCTTCTGTCTGTACTTCTAACGCCTCTATATACTTCCCTTTGGCATTTGAAAACCGGACAACATCTCTAATCCCATAACCATCAGGGAATTTATCAATTAATAATTGCAGTATTGTTGGAGTTAATTTTTTATTTTTTAC
>NVSD01000060.1 GCA_002401105.1 Flavobacteriaceae bacterium
ATTGCTCTCAACTCTTTATCTATTCCCCTATAACAAACATATATTCTTAATGTTTTAGTATTTTCGTAAACGTAAAATCCAACTAATTGAAGAATCATCAAGCAATGAAAAAAACAATAACATTAGCCTTTCTATTTACATTCTTATTAATAGAGGCACAAACAAAGGAACAAATTAAACATTTGGACACTTATTTTACAAAATCATACCAAGAATGGAACATTCCAGGAATGGCCATCGCTATCATAAGTTCAGATAGCATTTATCTTAGTAAAGGGTATGGTGTTAGCAATATTCAAACTAAAAAAGCGGTAGATGAACATACATTATTTGCGGTTGCCTCTAATTCAAAAGCATTTACTGCAAGTGCTTTAGCACAACTTGTAGATGCAGGAAAACTACAATGGGATGATAAAGTACTTAATTACCTTCCTTATTTTAAAATGTATGATGACTATGTAACGAAGCATTTTACCATAGCAGATTTACTATCTCACCGTAGTGGGCTTGCTACTTTTAGTGGAGATTTACTATGGTATGCGACTCGCAAAACACCTAAAGAAATAATCCAAGCACAACAGTTTTTACAACCTATATACGRTTTTAGAACCRACTTTGGATATTCTAATATTTCKTATTTGGTMGCTGGACAAATTATAGAAAAARTCTCTGGAAAATCGTGGAGAAATTATGTTCAGGATGCATTTATTTCTCCTTTAAATATGAGTAGAACACTTACGTCTACTTCACAATTAAAATCGACAGACAATATAGCAACTCCTTATTTTACTGAAAATGGAAAAAACACAGCATTAAAATGGGTTAACTGGGACAATATAGCCCCTGCAGGCGCATTAATATCCTCTGTTCATGATTTTTCTAAATGGTTACAATTAAATTTAAAAGAAGGYACCCTACATGGTAAAGAATATTTTTCAGCGAAGCAATTCAACCAAATMACCACACCACATATTAATTTTAGTGTACGAAAAAACACCCATAAAAAACATTTTTCCAGYTACGGTATGGGWTGGAATTTRGAAGATTACGAAGGCGTTAAAGTGATTTCACACAGCGGAGGATATGACGGAATGATATCAAATTCATTTTTTATCCCAGAAAAGGATTTGGCTGTAGTTATCCTAACAAATAGCATCAACTGGTTACCAGGAGCACTCTCAAATAAGATAAAAGATGTATTAGTAGCCAATAATATGGACGATAAAGATTGGTCTGCAGATTACCTTATCATCAAGAAAAAAAGAGACAAAAAAGACTTAGAAAAAGCACGAAAACTAGAATTACAACGCGGAAAGTTAAATAAAAACCACCTCAACATAGAGGAATACACAGGTGTTTACACCGATAAAATGTACGGAAACGTTAGCGTGCGTATAAAAAGTGGAACCTTGCATTTTCAAATGGATAAAACATCTATTTTYCATGCAGACTTACACCACTGGAATCATCAGATATTCACCTTTAGATTTGACACATCGTTATGCTCATTACCCCAAGGAAAACTATGGTTTGACTTAGACAAGGAAGGAAAAATCAATCAATTACATATAGACATAGATAATCCCGATTTTGATTTTACCGAATTCACGTTTATAAAGCAATAATTCGCAATAAAATCAGTATTTTTGCACCTTAATTTTTTTAATAATTTACATGAGTATTCAAGCAAAATTAACCGACGCAGTACAAGAGGCTTTTAAAGCCCAATATGATGTTAGTATCGAAAACGTAGAGTTTCAAGCAACACGAAAGGATTTTGATGGCGATATAACCATCGTCGTATTTGCTTTTTTGCGCCATGTAAAAGGAAACCCTGTAAAAATAGGAGAAGATTTAGGGGCTTATTTAAAAGAAAACGTATCTGAAGTAACTGATTTTAATGTAGTAAAAGGGTTCTTAAATTTAGTAATTTCTGAGGCTCACTATTTAGATACATTTAATAAAATTTATGCTACTTCTAATTTTGGAACTGTAACTCCGGCTGCAGATCAAAAGGCAGACATGGTAGAGTACTCCTCTCCAAACACAAACAAACCTTTGCACTTAGGGCATATTAGAAATAACTTATTAGGATATTCAGTTGCTGAAATTATGGCAGCCTCAGGTAAAAAAGTGTTTAAAACACAAATYATCAAYGAYCGTGGTATCCATATTTGTAAAAGTATGCTTGCTTGGAAATTATTTGGAAACGGAGAAACACCAGAAAGTACCGGTTTAAAAGGAGACAAACTAGTAGGAAATTACTACGTAGCTTTTGATAAAGCATATAAAGCAGAAATCAAGGAATTGATGGAAGCAGGAAAAACAGAAGACGAAGCAAAGAAACAAGCGCCATTATTATTAGAAGCACAAGCAATGTTGCTTAAATGGGAAGCTGGAGACGAAGAAGTAGTAACACTTTGGAAAACGATGAACCAATGGGTTTATGACGGTTTTGAAGTTACTTATAAAGAGTTAGGAGTAGATTTTGACAAAAACTATTACGAAAGTGAAACTTACTTACTAGGGAAGGACATTGTAGCTGATGGATTAAAAAGGGGCATCTTTTTCAAAAAAGAAGACAACTCGGTTTGGATCGATTTAACAGAAGATGGACTGGACGAAAAAATTGTTTTAAGAGGTGATGGTACTGCGGTATACATTACACAAGATATAGGAACTGCCATAGAGCGTTTTAAAGATTTTGAATTAAACGAACTTGTTTACACCGTAGGAAATGAGCAAGATTACCACTTTAAGGTACTTTTCCTTATCCTTAAAAAATTAGGGTTTGACTGGTCTGAAAACATGTATCATTTATCATACGGAATGGTAGATTTACCTTCTGGAAAAATGAAATCTAGAGAAGGAACTGTTGTAGACGCTGATGATTTAATGATCGAAATGACCAACACAGCACGTACTATTTCTCAAGATTTAGGAAAATTAGAAGGATACTCGGAAGAAGAAAAAGAATCCTTGTATAAAATTAYTGGACTAGGTGCTTTAAAATACTATATTTTAAAAGTAGACCCTAAACGTAGAATTATGTTTAATCCAGAGGAATCAGTAGATTTTAATGGTAACACAGGACCATTTATCCAGTACACCTATGCACGTATTCAATCGATTTTAAGAAAAGCAACCTTTGACTATACAAGTACTATTACAGGTATAGAATTACAGCCAAAAGAGATTAATTTAATAAAGGAATTAGAACAATTCCCGGACGTTATACAAAATGCAGCTGCCAATCACAGTCCTGCATTAATTGCAAACTATACGTATGATCTAGTTAAAGCATATAATTCTTTTTACCAAACAGTGCCTATTTTAGGATGCGAGAACGAAGAAGAGAAAATATTTAGAACACAATTGTCTGCTAAAATTGCAAGTACAATAAAAACTGGTTTTAAATTATTAGGAATTACCGTTCCAGAAAGAATGTAGTAAAATATTTAATATTTATAATAGATATGAGGTTTTGAATTACATTTTCAAAACCTCATCTTTTTTTTACATAAAACACGCGTTCAATGACCAATAAAGAATCCGCTATAAGAACCACTTATTTTAGTATTATTGGAAACATCTGCCTTGCTCTGACAAAAGGAATAGCCGGAGTTTTCGGAAACTCGTACGCTTTAGTTGCCGATGCCATAGAATCTACAACTGATATTTTCTCGTCCCTACTGGTGTTATTCGGATTAAAATATGCCACCAAACCTGCGGATAAAAAACACCCTTATGGTCATGGAAAAATAGAACCTCTAGTTACCTTCTTAGTCGTTGGTTTTTTAATTACTTCTGCAATAATTATCGCTTACAAAAGTATCGAAAACATTAATACTCCACATAAAACTCCAGAGGCATGGACTCTAATAGTCCTAATAGCTATCATCATCTGGAAAGAATATTCCTACAGAGTWGNTAWTCAAAANAAGYAARGAAACMRRKAGTACYTCTYTWGCAGCRGATGCTTGGCATCAYAGAAGTGACGCAATAACCTCAGTGACGGCATTTATTGGAATAACAATAGCCCTAATTATGGGGAAAGGGTATGAAAGTGCTGATGACTGGGCTGCTTTATTAGCTTCAGGAATCATTTTATACAATAGTTATTTAATTTTTAAACCCGCATTAAGTGAAATTTTAGATGAAGATATTCATCAAGAGTTTATTAAAAAAATCAGAACTTCTTCTCTTAAGGTCGCAGGTATTTTAGGCACTGAAAAATGTTATATCAGAAAAGCAGGAATGATGTATCATGTAGATTTACATGCTATTGTAGACGCAAATATTAGCGTAAAAGAAGGTCATACTATTTCTCATAGACTAAAAGATGCCTTAAAATCTGAATTTGATGCCATTGAAAATGTATTGATACATATAGAACCAAACTCATAATCCCTCCATAATAATAAGAAAAAAATTATTGAATACTTTCTGGGTTTACTACTACAAATTCAGTTCTTCTGTTTAATTGATGTTGTTCTTTCGAACATTGTACACCATTAGAACAATTATTTACCATGGCAGTCTCTCCATAACCTAGTCCAGATATACGTTGACTAGAAATCCCCTTATTAACAATATACTTAACTGTTGCATTGGCTCTTCTTGTTGATAACTTATTATTATAAGCATCATTTCCCCTAGCATCCGTATGGGAACCTAAACTTACAATTAAAGTAGGATAGCGTTGCATTACAGCGACCACCTTATCTAACTCTTTCGCGGCATCTGGACGAATGTTAGCTGTATCGAAATCAAAATAGATAGGATTTATATTGACAACTACCTTTTCTAGTATTTTAACAAAACCCTTTTTTAAATATAAGGTGTGACTTTCAGATGCTGTTTTAAAGTTTGAATACCATTTTTCATTATCACTATAACCTTCCATAGCTCCTACTACTTTATAGTTAATATCACAGTCCACTTCAAATTTAAATGAAGCGTTTTCACACAATACTTTGGCATCTACAGAAACATCATCTTCTGTATATAAAGTAACAGTACTTCCAGCTAATAATTGCTTAGAGCTATCCTCTTTTACGAGTCCTTGTACATACCTACTACATTTATCTTGTTCAAAATAATAAATATCATCATCTCCTTTCCCTCCTTCTCGGTTGCTAGAAAAATATCCTGTTGGTTCTTTTCCTTGAGTTTTGATTACAAAAGCAAAATCGTCTGCAAAACTATTTATTTGATTCCCTAAGTTTACGGGGATTGAAAAACTATTATTCTCAATATAACTTGTAAAAATATCGAGGTTTCCTATACTACGATGTCCTTGAGAAGAAAAGTACAGTTTATTATCAATAACATATGGAAACATTTCCTTTTTAGCTGTGTTAATAWCACTTCCCAGGNTTTTAGGCGTCCCATATTCATTATCCTCTAAGATAGTTACCTCCCAAATATCCGTTCCACCAAGAGAGCCTGGCATAWNCGGATSNTRAWRKAMRWSKWWSTSKMAKMMSYAKTYAMKNGSANNGRTTGYSCKNCTSRRYRTTCATCATTATTAAAAGGCATTTCTAGCACTTGCCCCCAATTTCCATTCTCTAAAATAGAGGCTCTGTACATTTTAATATTATTCCAACCAGATGATGATTTCCCATACCTACGTTTTAAATAATTATTACGACTAAAATAAGCCGTTTTTTTATCCTTTGTAAAAATCAAATCAGACTCGTGAAATTTCGTATTTAACTTTCTAGAAAATACTTTTATGTTATTAATTTCACCTTCACTATCGAGCTCTCCTGTATAGATATCCAAGTACGGTTGATTATTACCCTTCCATACTCTTTTCCCTAGTAACCTACTTCCTCTAGAAGAAGAGAACACCACAGAACTGTCGTTTAAAAAAGAGACGCCATAATCAGCATTTTTTGAATTTGATGCTAGGTTTTTAATAGAATAAGTACGTGTTTGCGCGTTTATCAGAGTACTCAAAAGAACTACAGACATAAACAMTCCTATTTTAAATACATTCATTTTATAAAAGTTTTTTGTTAGAAAAATCGAGGGCTTTTTAAATTTCTTCTGTTAACGTCGTAAAGGAGCATTAATTCATGTGACCCACTATTATAATCTCCAAAGCCACTCAAGGTATAATCATAAGCGTATCCAATTCTAAAATCGTCGTTAACATTTATACCAACCATTACACTTATAGAATCATCCAAACGATAAGAAGTACCTACTTCGAATTTTTTATTTATTAATGCGTTTAACGATATATCTATAGATACCGGAGCACCTACTACGGCTTTAACCAACGTAGATGGTTTTAAATCCACACTATCTGATATTTCGAACACATAACCAGAAGTTATAAAATAATGTATTTTCTCGGAGGCTTCCGTGGTAAAACCAGATGAAGACATATTAAAATGTTTAGATTTCATAATATTTGGAACTGATAATCCAACATAAAAATTATTGGTATAATAAAAGGCTCCGACTCCCATATTCGGATACAGGTCATTGAGAGATGTATTTAAAAGAATGTCATCATTGGGATCCAATGGGTTTAACATATTTCTATTTAAATTATGAAAAGTAGCCCCTGCTTTTATTCCAAATGCTAGATTTGAATTCTCACTGGTATTAATTGTATAAGAGAAATCTGCAAATAAATTAGTTTCCTTTACGGGACCAATTTCATCATAAATAGCCGTAAACCCAAGTCCTACAGCCCTTCCTGAAGGCGCATGAATTGAAAACGTACCCGTTTGTGGGGCACCTTCAATTCCAACCCACTGGGTTCTTGCCAACATATTTATAGTTAAGGTACCTCTGGAACCCGCATATGCAGGATTGATAACATTCATGTTATACATGTATTGAGTATACTGTGCGGATTGTTGTGAAAAAACATTAGTTCCAAGTATCAGAAATACAAGTAAACAAACATACTTATTCATAATTTTCATCTTTTTCTTTTTTTAATAGCTTTAGAAAGCTCGAGCATTTTTTTTAAAGTATAACCAACTAGCAATTGGTAGTGACTTTCCATCATACGATTTAACACGTATAATTGGTTAAGATAACAATGTTTTTTTATTATTTAATACCATTTTCCCCGTTGATTATTCGTCTATCCGCATCTGGATGGTATTCATTTTTCAGTTATGAGTAAATGAGAAAACAATATYTCACCATCTGATAAATATGTTAAAACTGAAATTCTGGTAGACTAAAGGTAAAATTTCTATTTCAAAAACATCATTTATTCAATTATTATTTGGTGTAAACACATCGGAAAACACAAGGTCTTTCCCTTCTCAGAGAACTTCTTTTAGCAACTATTTCATACTATTTCCGTCGACTATAAATAGTTTAGCATTTCCAATGACAATACACAAAAAATCCATTAAGTACTCATTTTCAGAGTGATAAAAAACAGACCTACCTACTTTGTGAAATTTTAAATACGTGTCTTTTTCAATCGTTTTATTCTAAACTTTTACTCCAATTCGGCAACAAATAGACGCCTGATATTCCAATTTATTACTATCACATATTCTAGTCTCAGGGTTGAATACATCTAACTTGTGTCACTTATATAAGTAAAAAAATATACTCTTTCTTATTTGAAGTATCTTAAAGTTCTAAAAAATAACATAAACAATTTCAGTTCTAACTAAATCATCTTTCCTTATCTCTGAGTTTGTAGCATCCTAACTAAGTGGTATTTGTCCAATAGACACTAATAAATTAATAGCAACTTCTGTTTTAAAAAATTAGTATTTTCTTTTTTTATCGAACACAAATCAGTAGAAAGGAGCCCTCTTCAGTCTTTTGGGCTACTGTGTCTACATCGTATTCCCTTCCCTAGAATATGTATCAATCACATCCACAATAATAGTAGCAATTGGGACATCATCAAACATAGTATGTGAAAATGAATCTACTCTCGAAAATACAGACAACTGACATTATTCAATTAGTCCATCCTTTTTATCTAGTACCGTAGCAAGTGTGTTTTTTTAAAAGCATTTTACTACAAAGATAACATATGACAGGCATCGTATTTTAACAACAACATGTTTTCAGTGAAACAAAACTAAAGAACTGATACGTATTAGATTACGCACGTGATGTTTTGCATTGATTTGATGAAACATTCTCTATTATTAGACAAACGCTCAAGTGCTATACTACAGCATAGAAGTGATAAATGATGACGTTCACCAAACATTAAGTGTAGCAGCTATAAAAAAGAAAAAGCAGCACCTCAAGAAATTTACATCCTAAAGGCGCTGCTTTTTTAATAAAAATTCGTTAAAAACAATAACTACTAACGTATAGCACTAATTACATCGTGTTGCGTTATAATTTGGTATTCTCCATTTTTTAAAGAAACCAATACTGCTTTATTTTCCTTATTTATAAGTTCTGCTATTTTTTGAACTGGAGCATCTGCATCCACTATAGGAAATGCAGCATTCATCACCTCCTTTATAGGCCTATCAGCGCAATTTCTGTCTTCAAAATACAAACGGAATAAATCACTTTCGTCTACCGAGCCCACAAATCCAGACATATCAATAACTGGAATTTGAGAAATACCATGATTTTTCATTCTTTCGATGGCATGCCCTACAAGCTCTTCTGTTTTAATAGTGATTAGTTGTGTGTCCAATCTGTCCTTTACTAAATCCTTTGCGGTTACAATATCTTCTTCTAAAAAACCACGTTCACGCATCCATTCGTCGTTAAACATTTTCCCAACATATCTACTTCCATGATCATGAAACAATACAACAACAACATCCTCCTTTTTAAAATTATCCTTTAATTGCAATAATCCTTTAATGGCTGACCCTGCAGAGTTCCCAACAAAAATACCTTCTTCCAAAGAAATTTTTCTCGTATAAACAGCTGCATCCTTATCCGTAACCTTTGTAAACCCATCAATCACTTCAAAATCTACATTTTTAGGTAAAATATCTTCACCAATTCCTTCGGTGATATATGGATAGATCTCATTTTCGTCAAAAATTCCAGTTTCGTGGTATTTTTTAAATACAGATCCGTAGGTATCAATTCCCCAAATTTTAATATTCGGGTTTTGTTCTTTTAAATATTTTCCAACTCCAGAAATAGTTCCTCCTGTTCCAACACCACATAAAAAATGGGTAATTTTCCCATCTGTTTGTTTCCAAATTTCAGGACCTGTTTGCTCGTAATGCGCTAATGCATTCGAAGGATTATCATACTGATTAACATACCAAGAATTAGGCGTTTCTTTTGCCAACCTTTTAGAAACCGAATAGTAAGAACGTGCGTCCTCTGGTTCTACGTTGGTAGGACATACAATTACTTCTGCACCTACAGCACGAAGAATATCCATTTTTTCGCGAGATTGTTTATCGCTTATAACACAAATTAGTTTGTAGCCTCTAATAATAGCAACCAAAGCCAATCCCATTCCTGTATTCCCAGATGTTCCTTCTATAATAGTCCCTCCAGGTTTTAATAAACCTGCAGCCACAGCATCATCTATCATTTTAACCGCCATTCTGTCCTTTGCAGAATTTCCGGGGTTAAATGTCTCCACTTTTGCCAATACAAGCGCTTCTACTTCTTTTGTAACTTCATTCAATCGTACTAAAGGGGTGTTCCCTATAGTTTCCAGAATATTTTTTGCGTATTCCACTGCGTTTTCTTTTTTTAATTAATCAAATTTGATTGATTTTACTGGGTCTATTTTTGAAATGACCAAGGTTGGTACTACAAGCATTGCTATACACAACACCATTGTACCTATATTTAAAAGCACTATAAATAACCAATCAAAATAAACAGGTGCTTCTTTTACATAATAAGTATCTGGATCCAAGGTAACGATCCCAAAATAATATTGCATTGATAACATGAATATACCAATTAAATTCCCCCAGAACAATCCTTTTAAAATTATATAACCTGCGTTGTACAAAAACATTTTTTGTAAACTTCCATTTGTACTTCCCAAGGTTTTAAGGATACCTATCATTTTGGTACGCTCTAAAATCAATACTAATAATGCGGTTACCATATTAATTCCGGCTATTAATATCATGATACCAATAATCATATAGACATTCACGTCAAATAAACTAATCCACTCAAATATTTGAGGGTATTTTTCTAAAATACTCTTCGCATTTAACGTTGCTGGAGTTTCTATATAAATTTCATTTGCTTTTTCACGAATATCATCAAAATCATCTACAAAAACTTCAAATCCTCCAACCTGATCTTTCTCCCATTTATTCATTTTTATAATTTGATTGATATCTCCCATCACAATGGAATTATCAAAATCGCTAAAACCTGAATTGTACAGCGCTACTATTTTAAAAACTCGAAAGTTAGGACGCTTTGAAGGGTCGTTTTYCGGAAAATGAAAATYCATAGTATCACCAACACCTACTTCTAAACTATTGGCTAATTTGGTTGATATTACAATATCGTTAGATTTTTCTTTCCCGTACAAAGGCACTTGTCCCTCTTCCAAATAAGACTGGATAAAATCCCAATTATAATCTGAGGACACTCCTTTAAACACAATACCTTCAAAAGTGTCTTCTGTTAAAATAACTCCAGGTTTTGTCGCATATACTTGAATATGAGCAATACCAGAAACCGCATCAAAAGAAGGATAAAAAGTCTGATCGGTACTAATTGGATTTAACGTGATCTCCGAATAATTATCGTCAAAATTTGTAATCTGCACATGTCCGTTAAAACCAGATAGTTTTTCCCTGATTTTTTGTTGCAAACCAAAACCTGTAGACATGGATATCATCATTACAATCATTCCTAAGGCAATTGCAACTACAGCAATTTTTATTATAGGAGAAGATAGCGTACTTTTATGCTCTCTTCCAGCAATCATTCGCTTGGCTAAAAATAATTCGTAATTCAATATATTCTATGCTTAAAATTCGCCTCAAAAATACATATTTCATCTTAGTTTTTTTAAGTTTCCACAGTTTGATTTCCTGTCAAACAAAAAAAAATGATATTTCAAGTAAGAAAATTGCAGAAAACGCTGTGATATCATCTAAAAAAATACTTCCAATAAAACCTGCGGCACAACAAACTTCCGACTATTTAGGGGCTTTAAAAGATAAAAACATTGCCGTTGTTGCCAATCAAACTTCTGTAATTTTTAAAAACAACGACAATGATAGCTATACACATATAGTAGATTCATTATTAAGTTTAGACATACATATAGCCAAAGTTTTTGCTCCTGAGCATGGATTTAGAGGAAAAGCAGATGCTGGAGAACATATTTTAGATCAGAAAGATAAAAAAACAGGACTTCCTATATTTTCTTTATACGGTAAAAATAAAAAACCATCCAAGGAATTATTACAAGGAGTTGATTTTGTTTTATTTGACATTCAAGATGTTGGAGTCCGTTTCTACACCTATATATCTACCTTACATTATGTAATGGAGGCCTGTGCAGAAAATGGTATTCCGGTAATGGTGTTGGACAGACCTAATCCAAACAGACATATAGTTGATGGTCCTATGCTTGACAAAGCACTTACTTCATTCGTAGGCATGCACCCGGTTCCAACAATATATGGTTTAACCATTGGGGAATATGCCTTAATGATCAATGGAGAAAAATGGCTTAAAAATGGCATTCAATGCGATTTAACCGTGATTCCATTAAAGAACTACAATAATGCAAGCAGGTATGATTTGCCTATAAAACCATCTCCAAACTTACCCAATGCCCAGTCTATAAATCTATATCCTAGTTTGTGCTTATTTGAAGGTACAGTTATCAGCTGTGGAAGAGGAACAGCCCAGCAATTCCAACTATACGGAAGTCCTGACCTTCCAAAAAACAACTTTCCTTTCTCCTTTACACCGCAACCTAACTTCGGCTCAAAAAATCCTAAACATAAAGGAAAAATATGTTATGGAGAGGATTTAACTAAGCATCCTCAAATGTCAAAATTTGATATCACTTGGATTAAGAAAGCCTATGATAACAGCCCTGACAAAACATTATTTTTTAATGACTTTTTTGATAAGCTAGCGGGGACGTACTCTTTAAAAAAACAACTAATTCAGGGAATTTCTACACAAGAGATAGAAGCAACTTGGAAAGAAGATTTAGTGATTTTTAATAAAACCAGGAGCAAGTACACATTATACACAAAATAGCACTTAACTCACAGATAAACACTAACATATATCATGTTTTCATAATTGATAAGTTTGTAAATTTAAGGATTGTTTCACTTTAAATTTATTGCTTTATGAAAATTTATGATGACAAACACATTAAAAACATCGCCTTTGTAGGTGCCCATAAAAGTGGGAAAACTACACTTGCAGAGACTATGTTGTTCGAAGCTGGATTAGTCAATCGTCGTGGGAGTGTCGAAAGTAAAAACACTGTTGCCGACCATCACGACATTGAACACGAACGCAAAACATCGGTATACGCAACACCTCTTCATACCGAATGGCGGAATTACAAGATAAACATTATCGACACCCCAGGCTTAGATGATTTTATTGGAGAAGTAGCCGCTACAATGCATGTAGCAGATTCTATTGTTACTATTATTAACGCACAACAAGGTGTYGAAATAGGCACCGAAATTATTTGGGAATACGTCAATCGTTTTAACAAACCCTCCTTATTTGTGATCAATCAGATAGATCATCCGAAAGCCAATTTTGAAGACAGTTTAAAAAGCATTAAAGAACTTGTAGGGAATAATGCCATACAAATTCAATATCCAATCGTTAAGGATGGCGCTCAATGCATTATTGATGTCTTAAAAATGAAACTCTATAAATTTGGTCCTAAAGGAGGAAAACCATCAAAACACCCAATTCCAAAAAAAGAACTCTCAAAAGCAAAATACTTACAAAACGAATTGATAGAAAAGGCAGCAGAAAATGACGATGCGCTATTGGRATTATTTTTTGATAAAGGTACACTTACCGAAAATCAAATGAGAAAAGGAATAAAAAAAGGGATGTTAAATCACCAATTATTTCCCGTTTTCTGCATGTCGGCTTTATTAGACATGGGAAGCGGAAGACTAATGGGGTTTATAGATAATGTAGCTCCCGGAGCGGCTGATTTAAGGGAAGAACAAAGTATGGACGGCACTATTATAGAATGTAAAACAAAAGCTCCAACAATCCTTTTTATTTTTAAAACATTGTACGAACAAAACCTTGGTCAAATAAGTTTTTTTAAAGTAAAATCAGGAGAAATAAAGCAAAATGATAAGTTAATAAACCCAAGAAACGGGGAATTAGAAACCATCAACCATTTATTTATAATGGATGGTAAAAAAAGGGAATTGGTAGAAAAACTAACTGCAGGTGATATCGGGGCAACGTTAAAATTAAAGTTTACAGAAACAAACGACACTTTACACGACAAGGAACATCCTGTGGTAATAAAACCTATCGTATACCCAGAGGCTAGAATACACAAGTGTATTACCGCGACTAATAAAAAAGACGAAGAAAAACTAACAGAAGCATTGAAAAGAATCCACAGTCAAGACCCTACGGTAAACATTGTGTTTTCTAAAGAATTAAAACAGCAAATATTATCTTGCCAAGGAGACTTACATTTAGCAACGATACAATGGAATTTAAAAAACATTTACGGAATAGATGTCCTTTTTGAACAACCAAAAATAGCTTATAGAGAAACCATTCAACGCTCCGCAACCACCAGTTACAAACATAAAAAACAATCCGGAGGTTCAGGTCAATTTGGAGAAGTACATCTCAAAATCGAACCCTATTTTGAGGACATGCCRGAGCCTGAAGGTTTCAATATTAGAGGGAAAGACGTGGAAGAATTRCCCTGGGGAGGAAAATTAGTTTTCTATAATTGTATTGTAGGCGGTGCCATAGACGCACGCTACTTACCGGCTGTAAAAAAAGGAATACTAGAAGTGATGGAACAAGGGCCACTAACAGGATCTTATGCTAGAGATATNAGAGTGATGCTTTTTGACGGAAAAATGCACAGTGTTGATTCGAACGATATATCGTTCAAAATAGCTGCTGCACATGCCTTTAAGAATGCCTTTTTAAATGCAAAACCAAAATTACTTGAACCTGTTAATAATTTAACTGTAAAGGTTCCTGAAGAGCTAATGGGAAATGTAATGACAGATTTACAAGCGCGTAGATCCGTAATTTTAGGAATGGAAAGCGAAGGCAAGTACCAAAAAATAAAAGCACTTACTCCACAATCCGAAATGTATAAGTATTCTACCTCGTTAAGATCTATTACACAAGGAAGAGGAACATTTAGCACCAAGTTTTTTTCTTTTGAATTAGTTCCCAACAACGTGCAAAAAGAATTGATTAAAATGAATTAACAATGCATTAAACACCAAAAAGACTCATCCAAACGGTGAGTCTTTATCTCCATCATACTCTAAATAATGAATCAAACATGGCATTATTTCAAATGCCTAATCAAACAATATAGAGTAAAGCTAAAACAAATAACGTATTTGCCTAATTACCAAGTGATTATATTTTAAATAATTGTACCAATTATAAATTATATCATTTCAAAAATATTTATCTTTGCATATAATTTATTTACATCATGAAATTAGTATTAATTACAATAGGAATGTTAGCCCTCGGGTTTGCAGGGATTGCCATTAAAATTTGGGCAAAAAAAGACGGGAAATTTGCAGGAACATGTGCAAGTCAAAGTCCTGTATTAAATAAAGACGGAGAGCCTTGTGGGTTTTGTGGGAAATTACCAGAAAACTGCGAAAATAAATAAAAATGAACTTACATTCATTTAACAAACTGTAAATAACAAGATTAACCTATTGTTATTTACAGTTTCTATTTGAGAAATATTACCTACAATTCCTTTTAGGTATCCCTAAGTTACGTACCTTTAAAAAAACGAATTAAATTCTTTTCTATTGTCACCAAAAAAAAAAGAAATCAGTTTACTGATAGAAAAAGCGAGAGATAAAAACGAAAAAGCGTTTAACACTTTGTTAAATACGTATTGGAGTGATGTGTATAATTTTCAGTTCTCAAAAACTTCTAACGAAGATGAAGCGCAAGATATTACCATTAAAACCTTTGCAAAAGCTTTTGATAAAATTCGTTTATATGACGATAATTACAATTTTAAGACTTGGTTAATTACCATCTCTAAAAATATATTAATAGATCATTATCGAAAAAACAAAACAGAAACTATTTCTATTCATAAAAAAGAATCTGGTGCTTATAAAATTTCTGACGATACTCCTTCCGCGGAAGATGTATTAATTAATGAACAAAACCTGAATCGTTTATTAAATTATATCAAACAATTAAAACCGCATCACCAGGAAATTATCAACCTACGCTATTTTAGAGAATTAAGCTATAAGGAAATTGCAGAGGAGTTAAATCAACCTATTGGGAATATAAAAGTAAAACTATTACGCGCTAAAAAGATTTTAGCCACAGTAATTTCTTCTCGAAAAAGCACAAGATAATCATCAAAAGATGAACTCTTTTAAATAGTGCTTTCTATTAATTTATTTCTTTGTAATTTTGCAGTCAATTTTGAAGATATGTCTAACGAATCTGTTATAATACCTGGTAGAGAGAAAAAGCCTAAATGGCTACGAGTAAAACTACCTATAGGAAAAAAATATACCGAACTACGCGCCGTAGTAGATAAATATAAATTAAATACCATTTGTACTTCTGGAAGTTGTCCAAACATGGGAGAATGCTGGACCGAAGGAACCGCAACTTTTATGATTTTAGGTAATATATGTACAAGATCATGTGGTTTTTGTGGAGTATTGACTGGTCGACCAGAAACGGTAGATTGGGAGGAACCAGAAAAGGTAGCGCGTTCTATCAAGTTAATGGAAATTAAGCATGCCGTTATTACATCGGTAGATAGAGACGATATTAAAGATGGAGGTTCCATTATTTGGGCAGAAACCATACAGGCCATCCGCAGAACCAATCCTACAACAACTTTAGAAACTTTGATTCCTGATTTTCAAGGAAACGAAACCAACATAGACCGTATTTTAGCTGTTAAACCGGAAATAGTTTCCCATAATTTGGAAACCGTTAGACGCTTGACTAGAGAGGTTAGAATTCAAGCAAAATACGACCGTAGTTTGGCTGTTTTAAAATACATGAAGGATCAAGGGCAACCTAGAACAAAGTCAGGTATTATGCTTGGTTTAGGAGAAACAGAGGCCGAAGTTATTGAAACGTTGAACGATTTAAAAAATGCCAAGGTTGATATTGTTACTATTGGACAATATTTACAGCCATCCAAAAAGCATTTACCTGTGGTTGAATATATTACTCCTGAACAGTTTAAAAAATATCAGATTATAGGAAAAGAACTTGGTTTTAGACATGTAGAAAGTGGCGCTTT
>NVSD01000061.1 GCA_002401105.1 Flavobacteriaceae bacterium
CTTCAATTTTCTGGAGAGTACGAACGTTTAAAAATTAAAATTATGAAAAATAGCATCCTTGTTTTTATTACTTTCTTAAGCATTTCATTTTTAAGTGCTCAGACGCAAAATCAAGACAGTTCCTTTATGGACAAGGTACATTTTGGAGGTGGATTAAATATTGGTTTGGGAAGTGGATATAGCACTATTGCCGTTTCTCCGAGTATAATTTACGATGTTTCGCCTATTTTTAGTGCAGGAATTAACGCCACTTATATGTATTCTAAGAACAAATCGTCGAATCGGGAGACCAATGTGTACGGAGGTGGGCTAATTGCATTGATAAATCCAATGCCGGGGCTTCAATTTTCTGGAGAGTACGAACGTTTAAAAATTAAACGCAGTTTTTTAAATATTTCGAATAGCGATTATTGGAACGATGCATTGTACGTAGGCGCCGCTTATAGACAAGGAAACATGTCCATAGGACTAAGATATGATTTGATATATGATAAGCTAAGGAGCATCTATCCGTCGGCCTTATCGCCTATCTTTAGAATTTACTTCTAAAGTAGACCTTTTGCCATTCGCGTTTTAAAATTAAAAACGCAATTTCGGTAATTAACGCATCAGCAAACAGCCCTTTTAATTTTAAAAGGTCTGCTTCCTGTACATCTACTCTATACATTAAATTCAAATAGTCGTCGTACTGTTTTAACAGTAATATTTCCAGTTGAACTTCTAGGTTTTTCACTAAGGATGCCGGGCTTAAATCCGTAGGGAATTCAATATCCAAGGCAGCCATATACATGTCCTTATTTAACTGCTCTACTACTTTTACATAGGCGTTTTCCAACTGTACAGTTTGTAATAATTGCAAAGCGTTTTCTTGTTTCATTAGGATTTACGTTGCATTAAATCCATTCCAAACTCTTGTAACACTGCTTTATTCTCCTTAGAGATTGACAGTTCATTTAAATCTTCAAATGCCAAGGCCGTATATTTTTTAATTTCCATTAGGGTGGCTTTGTCGGCACCTGTTTTCAAAAACAATGCTGTTACCTCAGCTACTTTAGCGGCGTCGGATCTATCTTCTATAGTAAACAATGCTGACAAACGTGTTTTTTCATCAGCGGATGCATTTTCAAATGCCTTTAAGTACAAATATGTTTTTTTGTTTTCTAAGATGTCTCCTCCTATTTGTTTTCCAAAAGTGGCTACGTCCCCAAAAGTATCTAAATAATCGTCTTGTAACTGGAAGGCCAAGCCTAAATGCAGTCCAAAATCGTATATTTTTTGCATATCTCCGTCGCTTGCATTGGCAACTATGGCACCCATATTCATTGCGGCAGCTACTAATACAGACGTTTTTAATTTAATCATTTCCAAATACTCCGGAATGGTTACATCTGTTCGCGTTTCAAAATCAATATCATATTGTTGTCCTTCGCATACTTCCAATGCCGTTTTACTAAACAACTGAGCAAGCTTTTTGAATTTCGATGGTTCGTAGTTTTCAAAACATTGGTAGGCAATAATCATCATGGCATCACCAGACAAAATACCTGTATTCAGATCCCATTTTTCATGCACGGTTTCCATCCCTCTTCTCAGTGATGCATCGTCCATAATATCGTCGTGAACCAAGGAGAAATTGTGAAAAATTTCAATGGCTAAGGCGGCATCCAGGGCTTCCTTAGGATTTCCTCCTAGTATATCGCAAGTAAGTAAGGTAAGTACAGGGCGTAATCTTTTCCCTCCTAATCCCAGGATATAGTTAATAGGGTTGTATAAATTTTCGGGTTGACGCGTGATGTTTTTTTGGCTTAAATACCCCAAAAACTCCGCTCTAAAATCGTCAATTAGTTGCATGTATAAAATTTTGCGTAAAAATACATCAATCCACTCAATTAAAACTAAGAATCGCTTACAAAAAAGGGAAGCGCCCCCAAGACCACAGCTACAAGTCGTAATATTTTAGCAGTTACACAAAACAGAAAGCACAAAACCACATTAAACACCTCACAATCAACTTTCTGACTAGTCCTTAATAAATTATGTTATCAAATTGTTAAAACTTAGGAAACTTTAAGGGTTTCTAAAGTTTCCTTCGTATGTTTGCAATCGAAAATTATTTAACACAACCATGAAAGAACCGATTCTAAAAAAATCATGTGATCTTTTTTTAAAGTTTGGCTATAAGTGTATAACAATGGATGACATTGCAAACGCATTGGCCATCTCTAAAAAAACGTTGTACAAATGTTTCAAAAACAAGAATGAACTTGTAGAAGCGTCTACCGCTTTTTTTCATTCCCAGATTTTTGAAATGATCTCGAATATACACAAACAACAGCACAATGCCATTAAAGAGAATTTTGAAATTACGACTATTTTCAAGGATATCTTTACGGAAACTATGGAGCTTCCCATGTTTCAATTAAATAAATATTATCCCGAAACCTACAAGAAATTTATAGAAAATGAATTTCGAATTTTCGAGAATTTCATGAGAGATAATTTAAAAAGAGGCCTTTCCGAAGGTTTGTATCGTAAAGATCTTGACATCGATGGAATCGTTAAGTATTACTTTATACTTGTTATGAATATTCATGAGCATCAAATTTTTAAAAAAGACACACCCTCTTCACATGAATTCCCAATATTAGAATACCATACCAGAGCCATTGCCACAGCAAAGGGCCTTATAGAACTAGAAAAACAACTACTAAAAAAACAATAGCAAATGAAATTCAATATTTTTATACTAACATTTTTTATTCTAAGCATCACTTTAAACGCACAGGAGAGCAATACTTTTAGTTTGAAGCAAGCCATAGATTATGCCATTGAGCACAGTAGCGCTTCCAAAAATGCCACAAGGGATATTGAAGCAGCAGTGCAGCGCAAATGGGAAACCACCGCTACGGGACTTCCTCAGATAAGCGCAGAAATTTCCTACAACCACTGGTTACAACAACAAGTACAATTATTACCTGCCGAATTTGTTGGAGGAACTCCGGGGGAATATATAGAAGCTACTTTTGGAACGGTAGAAAGTATGACCGCTACCGCTACTTTAAATCAATTACTATTTGATGGTTCTTATTTAGTAGGACTACAATCTGCAAAAGTGTATTTAGAAATTTCTGAAAACGCAAAAATAAAAACAGATTTAGAAGTTAGAAAAGCAGTAATTAATGCCTACGGAAATGTTTTATTAGCTCAGGAAAGCGTACTTATTTTAGAGAAGAACATAACAAATTTGGAAAAAACCTTGTTCGAGACCGAAGAGACTTTCAAAAATGGATTGACAGAGCAAGAGAATGTTGAGCAACTACAAATTACATTGTCTAACGTAGAAAATGGACTTAGAAACGCTACTAGAATGGTAGATTTATCTAAGAAACTTTTAAACATTACTTTAGGAATAGACTTAACAAACCCGCTAATTTTAAGCGAAACGTTATCTGACATCACTACTTCTTCTACTAACTTATCAGCTATTAGCACAACAACCGTTGTAGAAAACACCATCGATTATAAGATTGCTAATAACGAAATGGTTTCTAATCAATTACTTTGGAAATTAGAAAAAAGCAAGGCTTTGCCTACCCTTTCTGCATTTATAAATGGCCAATATGCTGGTTATGGAGATACTTTTACCTTTAATAAGAAAGACCAAAAATGGCTTGGATCCTCTTTAGTAGGCGTAAAATTAAATGTTCCCATTTTTAGCTCTTTAGGAAGAACAGCTGCTACCAAACGYGCCGAAATTAATTTCGACAAATCGGAAGAAAGTCTTTCTCAAACAATACAAGAAATTCAATTGAGCATCACCAAAGCMAAAAGTGATTATCAATTCAGTATTGAAAACTTAGGCACCAGCCAAAAGAATTTAGGATTAGCAGAACGCATAGAACATAAAAATAATATAAAATTTACGGAAGGAATCAGTTCTAGTTTTGAACTACGCCAAGCACAATTGCAATTATACTCCTCACAAAACGAGTATTTACAAGCCATGCTAGACGTRATTGTAAAAAAGGCCGAACTAGACAACGTAACTAACAAATAACCTTAGAACCAACATCATGAACTTATATACCATCACTATGAAAAAAATTGCAGTGCTATTGAGCCTTTCAATTCTTATCGTTTCTTGTGGAAACAGCAAGAAACCACAACTCAGCATAGAAGATCTTATTGCAACCAATAACCTAGAACAAATTCAAACCACTCGTAAAGAGCTTGTAACTCACCAACATGAAATCGTTGGRAAAATTAAGCAGTTAGATGTTAAGATTAACGAGTTGGACACTTCTAAACGCATGGCTTTAATCACCACTTTTGAAGCAAAAACAGAAGAATTTATACATTATTTAGAATTACAGGGAAGTGTTAACACCAAGCGTAATTTAATTATTTATCCAGAATTTTCAGGGATACTTACCAAGGTATTAGTGAAAGAAGGACAGTTTGTACGCAAAGGACAACTATTAGCAATTATAGATGATGGTGGGCTCTCTCAGCAAATTACACAAATGCAAATTAACACCCGTTTGGCGAAAACAGTTTTTGACAGACAAGCACGTTTATGGAGTCAAAAAATAGGAAGTGAAATTGAGTATTTACAAGCAAAAGCAACCTATGAGGGACAACAACAATCAGTAGCACAATTGGAAAAACAATTGGATAGAACAAGAGTAACCGCTCCATTTTCTGGGACTATTGACGATATAATTACAGAGCAAGGAAGTGTAGTAGCTCCAGGGCAGTCGGAATTAATGCGTATTATTAATCTTAGTAATATGTATATAGAAACCGATGTTCCTGAAAAATACATCGCTGCAATCACTAAAAACAAACAAGTATTAGTGTCATTCCCTGTTCTTGGAACTAGTTTAACTTCTAAAATAAGACAAGCTGGTAATTATATAAACCCTGCAAACAGAACTTTTAAAATAGAAGTTGCCATCCCAAATAAGGACAGAGCTATCAAACCAAACCTTACTGCAAAATTAAAAATCAACGATTACAGCAATCCAGCCGCAATCTTGATTCCGCAAAGTATTGTTTCTGAAAACGCCGCTGGACAACAATATGTATATGTAATTACGGACAAAAGAGACGGGAATATCGCAAAAACAAAAAAGCAAATTATAGAAACAGGAAAAACCCAAGGAGATATTATTGAGGTTTTGAGTGGACTGTCTACAGGTGACGAAGTTATTAAAGAAGGAGCCCGTAGCGTAAAAGAAGGACAAGAAGTAAAAATTATCAACCTATAATATATTGATGATGACAAAACAAAAAAAACAAGTTGACAAGGAATTTGGCTTATCATCTTGGGCGATAAACAACAAAACATCGGCGTATGTAATGATGGCATTGATTCTCTTTTTAGGAGTCACGGCTTATTTTAATATGCCAAGAGAGAGTTTTCCTGAAATTGTAGACACCAAGGTGTATGTGAGTTCTATGTACCCTGGAAACACGGCTGAGGACATCGAGAAATTGATTACCACACCGCTGGAAGACAAGCTAAAAGGCATCAGTAATGTTATTGAAATCACCTCAACTTCACAGGAAGATTATTCCATTATTATTGTGGAGTTTGACGAGACTATTTCCATTGACCAGGCCAAACAAAAGGTAAAAGACGAAATAGATACCGAAACTGCCGGTGAAGATTGGCCTACTTTTAACGGAGCCAAAGTAGAACCGAACGTATTTGCTTTGAGTATGTCCGAAGAAGTTGCGATTCTGAACATCAATATTTCTGGAGATTACACCGTAGAACAATTAAAAGTTTTTGGAGAGTATTTACAAGACGAAATAGAAAACCTTCCGGAAATCAAAAAAGTTGACATTCGTGGAGCTCAAGAAAAAGAAGTAGAAGTAGCGGTAGACATTTACAAAATGTCGGCTGCAGTTGTAAGTTTTGATGATATTATAAGCGCAATCAACAACGGTAACGTAACAATGTCTGCGGGTAATTTTATCACAAGTGGACAACGTAGAACGATTCGTATTATTGGAGAGATTGACAGTCCAGAACAATTAGAAAACTTTGTTATTAAATCCGAAAAAGGAAATTCTATTTACCTAAAGGATGTAGCAACAGTTTCTTTTAAAGAAAAGGAAATAACCACCTATGCACGTGAATTTGGACATCCAGTTGTGATGCTAGATGTAAAAAAACGTGTTGGAAAAAACATGGTAAACGCCATAGATCAGATACATGTGATCTTAAATAAAGCGAAATTAAACCATCTTCCAAAAGATATTACAATTACCACTTCTAACGACCAATCCTCAGTAACCATTGGTGCTGTAGATGATTTAGTAAATAATATTATTTTTGGTATTTTACTGGTAATAACCGTTTTAATGTTCTTTTTAGGATTCAAAAACGCATTGTTTGTAGGTTTTGCCATCCCTATGTCCATGTTTATGTCTTTAATGATATTACATTTCTTAGGATACACATTAAACACCATGGTACTTTTCGGGCTGATTATGGGGCTGGGAATGCTGGTTGATAATGGAATTGTAGTGGTTGAAAATACCTACCGACTGATGGACGAGGAAGGAATGACACGTGTACAAGCTGCTAAAAAAGGAATTGGAGAAATAGCAATGCCTATTATCATTTCTACAGCTACCACCATTGCTGCCTTTATTCCGCTAGGTTTATGGCCAGGGATTATGGGGCAATTTATGATGATACTTCCGATCACTTTATCTATTGTATTAGGTTCTTCATTATTTGTAGCCATCTTTTTCAACTCGGTATTGGTGTCTAATTTTATGACCGTAGAAGATGCAGATATGCCATTGAAAAACATATTTATAATCACGGGGATTATAAGTGCGATTGGATTATTCATTGCCTTTTTTGGAGGAGATTATAGCGCTTTAGGGATTTTAATGATCGTTACAGCCATCTTACTTTGGATTTACAGACTTTTCTTAAGAAGAGCCGCTAATTATTTTCAAGAGCACATTTTAACAAAATTGGAAAATTGGTATCAAAGTCAATTATCAAAGGCTTTAAATGGATGGAGACCGTATGTATATACACTCGGAACATTTATTCTTTTAATAATTTCATTCATGGCATTTGGCTGGTCTTTAAGTACACAACGTACAAAAGTGGAATTTTTCCCAGACAATAAACCGAATCAGATTATTGTTTATATAGAATATCCACAAGGAACCGCTATAGAAAAAACCAATACCATTACTAAGGAGATTGAAACCAGAGTGTATGCTGTTTTAAATGACCCCACTTACAAAGACGGGACACATAACTTTATGGTAGAAAGTGCTGTTTCTCAAGTTGGAGAAGGTGCTGGAAATCCACAAACAGATGGTGGATCACAAGCAGAAATGCCACATAAAGGAAAGATTACAGCCTCCATGCGAGAGTCTAAATACCGTAGAGGTATGGACAGTGAATTACTGCGTCAAAAAGTACAAAAAGCGTTGGTAGGTATTTTTCCTGGAGTCTTGATTTCTGTAGAAAAAAATGCAGATGGCCCTCCGGCAGGATCACCTGTAAATATTGAAATAGAAGGACCTGATTACAACGAATTGATTGCCACTGCAGAACGCATGCGTGATTTTATCAACACCAAAAACATAGCGGGTATTGATGAGTTAAAAATAGATGTAAACAAGGACAAACCATCTATGAGAGTGCAAGTGGATCGTAAAAAAGCGGGAGAACTTGGCGTAAGTACAGGACAAGTAGGAAAGCAATTGCGTAATGCGATTTTTGGAGCCAAAGCTGGAGTTTACAAAGAAGACGGAGAAGATTATGATATATACGTTCGTTTTAACGAAGACAATCGTTACAACAAAAACGCCATTTTTAATCAGAATATTACTTTTAGAGATCCATCTAGTGGAAAAATTAAAGAAGTACCTGTTTCTGCTGTAACAAAGCAAACTAACAGCTCTGGATTTAGCGCTATCAAGCACAAGGACAACAAACGTGTTGTAACCGTTTATTCCTCCTTAGCACCCGGATATACGGATGCAGGAGCCATTGTAAAGCAAATTCAAAATGAAATGATAAGTTTCAAGAATTTACCAGATAACGTTAAAATAGATTACACGGGGCAAATTGAAGAGCAAAATAAACAAATGGCCTTTTTAATGGGTGCCTTTTTTACAGGATTAGGATTGATATTTTTAATATTAATATTCCAATTCAATTCTGTTTCAAAACCTACCATTATTATGATCGCTATCTTTTTAAGTTTGATAGGTGTGTTTGGAGGCTTGGTAATTTCTGGTAATCCTTTTGTTATTATGATGACYATGGTGGGGATTATATCACTCGCGGGGATTGTAGTAAACAACGGAGTAGTACTCTTGGATTACGCCCAATTATTGATAGATAGACGTATGGTAGCCTTGGATATAGACGAAAATGACTTATTGCCATTGGACGAAATATAYAAAGCTATTGTAGAGGCTGGACGTGCACGTCTAAGACCTGTATTGCTAACTGCAATCACAACCATCCTTGGTTTAATTCCATTAGCCATAGGACTAAACATCAATTTCTTTACCTTGTTTAGTGAGTTTGATGCGCATATCTATTTTGGAGGTGACAATGTTGTATTCTGGGGACCATTAGCTTGGACCGTAATTTACGGATTGGTAATTGCCACATTCTTAACCTTAATTATTGTGCCAATTCTTTTCTACTTTACACTTAAATTTCAACACAGAGTAAGACGCTGGAGAGCAGCATAATTAGAAATTATATCTTTTTAAAAGGGCAATCTATCTTGGTAGATTGCCCTTTTTTATATCTTTGTCTCATGATGCAACCAAAAAAGAAATCATACACGGTACAGGAAGCTTTAAAAGCGATGGAACACTATTGCGCCTACCAAGAGCGCTGCCATAAAGAAGTGGAAACTAAATTGCGCAACATCGGTATGTTTCAGGATGCTCAGGATCTTATCATCTTACATTTACTACAGGAAAACTACCTCAACGAAGAACGATTTTCTAAAGCCTATGCCCGTGGGAAATTCAATATCAAAAAATGGGGACGTATTCGCATCACCAGCGAATTGAAATTTAGAAACATTTCTGCTTACAATATAAAATCTGCTTTAAAAGAAATAGAAGACACTGTTTATTTTGAAACCATAGAAACACTGGCACAAAAAAAATGGGATATCACACGAGAATCAAATCATTTTAAAAAGAAAAAAAAAGTAATTGACTTCTTATTGAGACGTGGTTTTGAAAGCGCGCTTGTGTTTGAAATTACCCGTGAGTTCAATGATGAGTAACTGGTGGATAGTGACTGGTGAATAGTGACTGGTGATTGGTGACTGGTGACTGGTGACTGGTGAATACAAAAAAAAGACCGTTGAAACAACGGCCTTTTTAATAAAATATATGTTTTTAAAACTTATTCTACTTTAAATTCGAATACTTGAGAAGTAGAAGAATTTCCTTCATCGTCCTTTGTAATTACTTTCCAATAATAGGTATTAGCACTTACGGCTACATTTTCTATTTTCTTAATAGGATCTATTACATTTTCCAGTAAGGTACTTGGAGGATTTACAGTTCCAAAATACACATCGTAASNTAGYRNATMTYMTTATCTACATCGCTTCCCGTCCACTCTAAAGTGGTAGTTGCAGTAGTTAGCGTAGTACCATTAATTGGTGTTACTAATTCTGCTGGAAAGGGTGCATAGGTTGTAATAGCGTCCCCTGAATTATAAAATTTCCATTCTGGACTTTTTGCCGTTTCTGATGTACCAGTAGCTTTAGATATTACCCACCATTTATAAGGCGTGTTTTTTAAAATTGTAATTTCTATATGATTACTAGAGCTGGTAGTTTTAGACTCGTCATTGGTTAATAAGTTTATCAAAACTACTTCCGATGAGGTTGCATTAGCACCAACTGTCCATTGGAAATCAACTTTGCTTAAGGTTGTTGAAACAGAAGCTCCTGTATTACATTCTTCGTTGTTAACAGGAAACGAAAGGCTTGCTGCACTAGGAGCTGTAATCACCACTGGAGCAGGATCATCTCCCCCTCCTCCACAACTCTGAAGAATAACACTAAAGATTGCGATTATTATATACGGTGTTTTTTTCATATTATTCAATTATTATAGTGTAATTCTTATTCAATTCTGGAGTTTCCATACGTAAAATATAAACTCCTTTTGGTAAGTTATACGTTTCTATTTCCAAACGTCTCTCCGTATTATTATTGTATACTTTAGAGTATAATTTACTACCGGTGGTCGAAAACATTCTTATTTTAATTTTCTCCGCGGTGATAGTCCCTGTATGTAAATAAATAACATTTCCTTGTTTTACAGGATTTGGATACACCTTTAATCCTTCAAAAGGAATGGTTAACAACTCTTGATACACCCCTTGACATTCTTTGTCTGTTGTGATACGAACCGTGTTAATACCWGGCYTTAAATCCAAYTCGAACTTRTTTTTCTTAAATACATATTGRACATCATTTACTTTCACGTAGTAAGTRGTTCCTCCTTTTACAGACATACTGGCTGTTTTAGTACCCGTAYTTATTTTTGCAAATGCGGCCAGCGGCTGAGGCTCCGTAATRGTAGCTTCGAAACAGATTTCGTAATCAGGCTGTCCTTCTACTGTAATACACACTTGGTAATTACCAGCACTTAAATTAGTAAAACTAACATCACTTGTAAATTGCTCAGTTGCGCTTGCTCCTCCAGACAATACTGCGGTGTAGTTTAAATTTTCTACAGCTCCTACTACAATACTTCCATTATTACTAGCGGAACATGTTTCACTATTAATACTCACCGTAAAGTTAGTAGCAGGTAAAGTAAATACGGTACAACCGTTTACATTAACTGTGTCACCAACTGGAGTATTTGGACAGGTATCGTTATCGTCAGAAACTCCATCATTATCGGCATCCGTATCACACACATTTCYTACACCATCATTATCATCATCTAACTGGTCTGGATTGGGTGTATATATACAATTATCTACATCGTCATTTACACCGTCATTATCGCTGTCATCATCAAGCTCATTTATAATACCATCTCCGTCAATATCATCGTCACAAGCATCTCCAATCCCATCATTATCCAAATCCTTTTGATCAGCATTTGCAATAGTTCTACAATTGTCATTCACATCCAATACGCCATCATTGTCATCATCATCGTCATCCACACCTTGTGCACTGATACTAAAATCATCGATAATAACACCTTCTTGACTTGTTAATTCATCCGCATGGAAAACAAACCTAAATACCACATTGCTCTTGGTTGCTAAAGGAGCAAGATCATAGGAATATTCTGTCAATACCGTATTTGTTCCAGTCCATTGTGCACCAGGACAATTTTGACAGTCATTGGTTGCTCCAGAACTTAAATTTGTACGATTGCTACYGTACCAATTAGGATCGTTTTTGGTCCCTAGTACTTTCCAGTCTGCCCCGTTATTAATAGAATATTCTACATAAAAAACATCGTAATTATTCTCCAAATCGTAGGCCATTTTAAAAGCAAATTTTGGTAAAATAATTGAAGACAGATCAAAACAGCCTGTATACAAATAGCCTTTGGTTGCATCTGGATGATTCCCACTTAACACAGTACCATACACATTAGTRCTGGCKACACTTGCGCCTAATKTAGCACCTGAAGCCATTCCTTTTTCCCAAACACTTTCGGATTCAGAGCTATTGTTATAGGTTAAAAGTTCAAATGCATCTTCAAAATCGTATACYCTATCAGRTTCACCWRRRCTATTCACWGCAAAATACTTTTCTTTAGTATTATTATCAGAATAGGTATCATTCGCAAAATCAAGTGTAACTTTTATATTATGCACCCCATTTTCAGCGTGTAAATTTGGGATTGTAATGAATTTAGACTCGTTAGAAATAATAGTTCCCGTCCAATCATATGAACTCTCTGTACCATCTAAATCATATTTTATTACCATTGTAGAAATGTCTCCAAGTCCATTGTTTTCGACTTTAATTTCTAAAGAAAAATCATTACTACATGAAAAATTAGACAATGTAGGACTCACAATTTTGAGTAATCTTATTTCGAAATCCGGTAATTCTGTAGGTATGGTAGTTTGCCATACTCCTCTACCATAAGTAGCGGCTGTTAATTTAGCATCGTCTAAAGATATTTCTAAATCTGTTACAGGCACATTCGGTAAATTTGTAACAAATGGCTGCCATACATTCTCGGTATCATCCATGGTATACACTCCTAAAGAAGTCGCAACATAGATAGGATTTAAAGAATGACGTCCTTGATGTGCTATATCCATATACGCTTGATTCACTGGTAAATTAAAAGTGATATTTTCAAACGTAGCCCCCTTATCAACGGACCTATACACTCCGTCAGTACCAAATCCAGAAGTAGTTACGTAAATAATATTACTATCAGAATGATGTACTTCAATTGCGTTAATAACAGAATTAAATGAGTATGTCTGAGAAAAAAGCACTCCTTTGTTTACACTAACATAAAACTTATTCCCTTCTGCAACATACATGTTGTTTTCGTCTAAATCATCTATTTCTAGCACTTCTACTCCGCCTTCATCCGTTGCTGAAGATATCGTATTTGATATATTCTCGAAATCACCATCTTTAAATTGCATTATAGATTTGTATCCCGCAAATACTTCTCCCAATCTATTTACAACCAAAGGTGTCACCCAGTTTCCATATCGTTCAGCTTCCGTATCCGGTATACTAAAAATAGTAGTAGATGTAAGCCCTCCGTCCTTAGAAACACTCAATCCGGCTCCATATTGTGAAAAACCATAATAGATATTATTATTAGAAGGGTCTATTGCATTATCCATTCCGTCTCCTCCATGGTAATTATTCCAATCACCAGCTTCCGAAAGTCCAAAACCACCATTATCCTGAAGTCCACCTGCCATTTTAGAGGCATTATCGTTGGCTACAGAAATTCGATAAAACTGACCTATCTGCATTCCTTGCGTTAAGTCTATAAACGTATTTCCCTTATCACTACTTTTATAAAAACCACCATCAGTTCCTGCATATAGCTCTTGATTAAAGAATCGTAAATAATGAATATCGGCATGAGTAAACGCCTGATTGTGATTGAACCACGAATTCAACTTACCAAAAGAAGCACCTCCATTGTTTGACTTCCATATATTTAAACAACCGACATAAATTTCCTCTGCATTTATATCTGATACAGCCAAGGCTAAATCGTACCATGCTTGAGAGCTTTCAAGAATATCAACCGTATTATTTGCCTTCGTAAAAGTTTCTCCAAAATCCGTAGATTTATACACACCTTCAAAAGCGTAGGCATTAGATCGGCTCTTAGCACTCAATAAATAAACATAGGATGCATTAGCAGGTGTTACATCGATTACAAACCTCCCAGAACTTTCAGGTAAACCCGTAGATTTTTGCGTAAATGTTTCTCCTCCATCCACAGATTTAAAAAATTCAGATTCTGAAGAGCCAATTTGAGTAACTGCATAAATAACAGTGTCATCTCCTGGTTTAATTTTCACATCTTTTACGTCTCCCACTAAAGTAACGTTCCAAGTAGCACCAGCATCGGTACTTTTATAYAAGCCATGACTTGAGGCTGCCCATAAGACATTAGTATTTGTAGCACTAATATAAATATCGTTCATTAAAAAAACAGGCAGTGACGTTGGAATTGTATTCGGATTTAATCCTGTCTCTTGCCATGTCATACCMGCATCYAWCGATTTAAATACTCCAGCACTTGGYGTATCTGCAGCATCGTCATCCCCTGTCGTAATATAAATAATATTTGAATTGGTCGGGTCTATRGCAATTCCAGAAACTCCGATTTGRGGTAAATYATCCGACATAGTCTCCCATGAAAGCCCTSYATCTGTAGATTTCCAAATTCCACCTGCAGGAGTACCTGCGTAWACAATAGCATCATTWTGTGGATCTGGAACAATTACATTAATCCTTCCCAAATTCGCCGTAGATGTTTTGTGATTTGAAATAGTTTTAGGACCAAAAGCTTTCCAGTCACTATCCCCAGCATTTGAAGCATTTGCCGCTAAAACAACATGATTTYCCCAAGCATTATRAAGCTCTTTAGCTGTAGGAATTTGTCCGTTAACATCGGTACTGTGCTTCCAGTAATTTTCCCATCGCTTAAAAGGTTTGTATCCACTTCCCTTTTTAAAACGATCTTTTCCCTTCCAATACTCCTTAAAATTTGCGGAAATCTCTGGTAAAGAGAGCCGTTCGTTTTTTGAATTAATTCCTTTTTTGGCTGCATTATTTTGCATCCAAGGTGCAGAATTATTGTATTGTGCGTTCGCTTGGATCCCTAAAATCACAAGACAAACTAATAGTAATATTTTCCTCATTAAAAATTGAATTTGACCAAAAATAAGATTTTATTTTTAGAAATTTAGCTTAAAATGAGTTTAAATAAGAAACCTTTATGCTTTTAAATAAAGGTGTTACAACACAGTTTGATATACGGAAAATTTAAAACCCCAATTCTTTCAAATCTTTTTTAGCAGCCAAGGTTGCATACGTAGTATTAATCCTACTATTTAAGGAGGAAAAAGAGGCACATAATTTAACTACTTCCACCTTCACAGCTGCATTTGAAATAGATGGAATGCTATGCATGTCTTTTAATCGCAAGCTTTGATTTAATAAGATATTGATTCTACTTATTATTTTAGGGTTGTCTAATACATCTATTCGAATGGAATCCCTCAAAAATTTAATTTCATCGGCATATAATTCTGCATTTTCCAATACATCACTTTTAGAAGTATTGTATAATTCCGTCATTAAGGAAGCTACTTTTTGATATTCCTTCCAATCTGCTACTTTCAATCGAGCATCTTCACTTAATAAAACACCGATTCCATTTGTGATTTTTTGTGTTGCATTTATAGAATCTTGTACCGTATTGGTAATCGCTACATCTACTGGCTTTACTTTCCCACAAGAAAAACAAACCAACACGAACACTAAAGCAACAAATTTATATTTCATCAATTAAATTTAAAACATTTAAAGTGATCCATTTTCCTTAAATAATCACTTTACAAAAGTACTAATAAATCCTTAAACTAAATTTCTCTAAATAGTACTWTTTTAACGCTAAAAAAGCAAAATAAAACGNAAAAAAAAGGAATCCGCATTTATATGTAACAATAAAACTCCAATTTAATTATTCATACACAAAAAGAACGTTTACTGCACATAATTCAAAATTTTCTATTAGTTTTATTGCTGATATAGCAAAAGCGACATCCATAACCATTATTTAACATGAATGACACAGTGTAAAATACGCTGAAAAAAACTGAATAATACTGATATAAAACACAATACCACTAGGTAACACTGCGAATACGATAACAAATATAGTATATCCTTATTATATTCATAATCCGTATAAAAAGACAAAAGAGTATTTTACCTTAAGACCGTCGCAAAACAACGGTCTTACTGACAATTATCATGTTTTCAGAATTCGCAATAGAATATTTTTGTACTGTTAAATAAAGACAACCATTTAAAACATAAAACAATGAACATTTCYCACATAGAACACATAGGTATTGCAGTAGAAAATTTAGAAGAATCAATCAAATATTATGAGGGTGTTTTAGGCATGAAATGCTACGCTGTTGAAGAAGTGGTTGACCAAAAAGTAAAAACTGCATTTTTCCAAGTTGGAGACACTAAAATTGAATTATTAGAAAGTACTTCTCCTGATGGACCTATCGGNAAATACATCGCTAAAAAAGGACCTGGAATTCACCATCTTGCATTTGCAGTAGACAATGCTACTGAGGCACTTAAAACTGCGGAATCAAGAGGCGTAAGATTAGTAGATAAAGAATCTAGAAAAGGAGCGGAAGGATTAGACATCGGATTTTTACATCCAAAATCAACTTTAGGAGTACTTACAGAACTTTGTTCAAAAGGTAAAAATTAGTCCTCACTAAAGATCTCAACATGGCAAATCAAGAAAAAATAAATGAGCTTATAGAAAAAAGAGCTCAAGCAAAATTAGGGGGTGGTGTAAARAGAATTGAATCACAACACGCCAAAGGTAAACTTACTGCACGCGAGCGCATCGACTTACTTTTAGACGAAGACAGTTTTGAAGAGTACGACATGTTCGTAACCCATAGAACTAAGTCTTTTGGATTAGACAAACAACTATACCTTTCGGATGGTGTTGTAACTGGACATGGTACAATAGACGGTAGAATTGTATATGTATTTTCTCAAGATTTTACCGTGTTTGGAGGATCATTATCTGAAACATACGCCTTAAAAATATGTAAAGTAATGGATATGGCCATGAA
>NVSD01000062.1 GCA_002401105.1 Flavobacteriaceae bacterium
ACACGGATGGTGATGGGGTACCTGATAATGTAGATCTAGATGATGATAACGATGGTATTTTAGATACTGTAGAAGAAGCGACCGCGACCAACGGAGGAGATACCGACGGTGATGGAATCCCAGACTCTTTGGATTTAGATTCAGACAACGATGGTATTTTAGATATTGAAGAATCAAATAATGGAGGAACTGATGCGGATGGAGACGGTACTGTTGATGGACCTTATGGGGACAATGGTTTTGCGGATGAATTAGAAACCGAAGTAGATAGTGGTATTCCAAATGATACACCTGTAGATACTGACGGTGATGATATTCCAGATTTCCAAGATGTAGATTCAGACAATGACGGAATCTCTGATTTAGTCGAAGGTGGTTCAAATCCTGAATTAGATACAGACAATGATGGGATGATAGATGCAAGTATAATAGATCTTGATAAAGATGGAATTATAGACGTAGTAGATCCTACAATCGATGGAAGTTCACCTGCGACTACACCAGATACAGATGGAGAAGGAGTAGATGATTATAGAGACTTAGATTCGGATAATGATGGTCTAAATGATATTGATGAAACGGATTTAGTGGATGAAGATCAAGATGGTCAAGTAGATGTCCAAGGTGATTTAGCAGATAATTCAAACCTTCCAGACGAAGATGAAGATGGAATTGCGGATTACTTAGAGCCGAACAATCCATCGTTAACTCCAATTTTGGATTCAGATGGTGATGGGGTTGTAGATGGAGATGATTCAGATGGAGATGGTATTGTAGATGACGTGGATGATTTACCAGGTGAATTTGGAGATGGTCCTACGGAAGTAGCGGGTGAAACATCAATAGCAAACTCCTTTACACCAAATGATGACGGAACCAACGATACGTTTGTGATACCAAACTTAGAGTTAAAAGCACCTAATTTTTCTATGGAAATTAGAAACAGATATGGAAACATTGTGTACGAATACCAACACGATGGAGATAAAACCAAAACTCCTAGATGGTGGGATGGTTACTCTTCAGGGAGAATGACAATACAAGGAACTGAAAAAGTGCCAGTAGGTACGTACTTCTATGTATTAAAATACAATGATGGGAAAACGGAAGACGCCACAGGATGGATTTATTTAAATAGATAATATGTAATTATTAGGGGGTGGGTCTCCACTCCCTAGCAATAAAAAAAAACAGATGAAAAGACTTAGTCAATTAATTTTAGGAGTGGGCATATTGCTATTTAGTATCATGTCTCATGCACAGCAGGATCCACAATATACCCAGTATATGTATAATATGAATGTGATTAATCCCGCCTATGCAGGGTCWCAAGGAACCTTGAATATTGGAWTRTTATATCGGACGCAATGGGTTGGGTTCGAAGGCGCACCTAAAACAGTTACCGCCTCTATAAATGCGCCTGTAGGAAATAATGTAGGCCTTGGTTTTACGGCTATTGCAGATGAAATAGGTCCTGTTAAAGAGCAGAATATGTATGCGGATTTTTCCTATACTATTAGGACTTCTGATATTGGAAGATTGGCTTTCGGAATCAAAGGAGGGGCCACCTTTCAACGCATAGATTTTCAGCGTTTAACAACGGTGGAACAAGATGATCCCTTAATAAATGTTAATAATTTAAACGAGATCTATCCAAATGTTGGAGCAGGTGTTTTCTATTATGCAGAACGTTTTTATGCTGGACTGTCTGTACCAAATATTTTGGAAACACGTCATTTTGAAAAAAAAGGAGGAATGATCAGTAATGCTTCTGAAAACATGCATTATTTTTTTACGACAGGCTATGTCTTTGATATGTCTGATGATGTAAAACTAAAACCTTCGATGCTAGCCAAAGCTTCTGCTGGAGCACCGGTATCAATTGATTTATCAGTAAATGTATTATTACACGAGAAGTTGGAATTAGGCTTGTCTTATCGATTAGATGATTCTGTTAGTGCAATTATAAGCTTATTTGTGCAGTCTAATTTTAGAATCGGGTATGCCTATGATTATACCACCTCTAATTTTGGAGAATATAATTCTGGGACACATGAAATCATGTTACACTATAACGTAGATAATTCTCGCCAAGGTAAATCACCAAGATTCTTTTAAAACAGTCAACTATGAAAAAAATACTACTTTTATTATTGTGTATTGGAGTTCAGTTAACTTATGCACAAAACAAAGATCGTTATACGATCAAGAACATCAATGCGAATGATAAATATTCCAACTTCGGAACCTCTTATTATGGACCCAATCAAATTGTATTTGCATCTCCTCAAAAACGAAGCTTTGTAATACAAAGCAATTGGAAACCTAATGGACAACCGTTTTTGGATTTGTTTATTGGAGATATGACAGCTAGTGGAGAAATCGAAAATGTAAAGAAATTATCAAAAACTTTAAATTCGAAATGGCACGAAGCCGATGTTGTTTTTAGYAAAGATGGAAATACSGTGTATTTTACCAGAAGTAACTATTTTAATGGGAAATACGGAAAAGATAAARACGGGGTTAATAATCTAAAACTTTTTATAGCAAGTGTTAATTCTAAAGGGAAATGGAATAAAATAAGCTCTGTACATTTTAATAGTGACGAATATTCTGTAGGACATCCAGCTTTATCTTCGGATGGAAAAACATTGTATTTTGTTTCGGATATGCCAGGTGCCTTAGGAAAAACGGATGTTTTTAAAGCCACAGTCGCAAGTGATGGAGCCTTAGGTGCACCAATAAATTTGGGAAGTAAAATCAATACCATTGGTAGAGAAATGTTCCCATTTATTGGAAATGATGATGTGCTTTATTTTGCGTCAGATAATTTAGAAGGAGGTCTAGGAGGACTGGATATTTATCGTTGTGACTTGGCTCCCAATAGTACTCCAGAAAACGTAGGGACTCCATTAAATAGCCCAAATGATGATTTTGCCTATATCTATAACGAAAAAAAGAAGAGTGGTTATTTTTCCTCCAATAGATTAGGAGGAAAAGGAGATGATGATATTTATTATTTTACAGACAATAAAGTGATTGCAAAGAAATGTGAACAAACTGTAACTGGAACAGTGTTAGATAGAGATACTAGAGAAAAAATCCCGTATGCCTTAGTCGAAGTATTCGGAAAAGGAACTACACTAAAAGAAATACAAACGCCGAGTAGTGCTAAGTTTTCCTTTCATGCGGATTGTAATAGTACTTATGAAATTGTGGGGATTAAAGAAGGATACGAAAGTCATAGTGTTTTTTTTGATACCACGGAAGATCCAGCTGTTAAACTACTATTGAATATTGATTTAGAAAAAAGAGGACAGCAGAAACAAGATTTTGTGGTGACTCCTGAACGTACTATTATTAATATCAACCCTATCTACTTTAATTTTGATAAGTGGGACATTCGCCCGGACGCGAAGTACGAATTGGATAAAGTAGTCGCTATTATGCAGCAATATCCGCAATTGATGATTGAGGGTACTTCACATACAGATAGTAGAGGAAAGGATTTATATAATCAACAATTGTCACAAAAAAGAGCGGAGTCTACCGTAAAGTATATTGTAAATAGAGGGATATCTTCTCATAGAATATATGCAACTGGTTATGGAGAAAACCGTTTGGTAAATGAATGTTCAAAGGGGGTGAAATGTAACAATGAACAACATCAATTAAACCGTCGAACAGAATTTGTAGTGTTGAACCCAGAGTTCCTAAATAGATAAAAGAAATGGAATAGTATAAAAGTCTCTGATGTCATGTCAGAGACTTTTTTAGTTTGTGTTTATTGAGGACTACAAGGTGCACCTAAAATTGGAATCAAAAAAAAAGGAACCACAATTAAATGCAGTTCCTTTTCTATAATTTTATAAGTGCGAGGTTTAAATACGCGAATCCTTAACCTAATATCTACCCTAGGGTCACAAACAAACCTTCGTCAGTTTTCTCTACTTTAGTTAAGTTGTATTTTCCTAAGCCTTTAATGGTTTTATCCCATTTTTTATTACTCAAACCACTTTCTGTTTTTAAAGCATCCAAAGCTATTTTAGTTACTTTCTGAACAATGGCTAATACCATTTTCTCCTCCTCGTTTAATTCAACAGAAGGTGCTTTCTTTTCCGGTTTCATTTGAGGGAAGAATAATACTTCTTGTATAGAGGCATTGTTGGTCATAAACATCACCAAACGGTCTATTCCAATTCCGATACCAGAAGTAGGAGGCATTCCGTATTCTAATGCACGGATAAAGTCTTGGTCAATAAACATCGCTTCGTCATCTCCTTTTGCAGACAAGGCCATTTGTGCTTCAAAACGTTCGCGTTGGTCTATTGGGTCATTCAATTCAGAATACGCATTGGCTAATTCCTTTCCGTTTACCATCAATTCAAAACGCTCTGTTAACTCAGGATTATCTCTGTGTTCCTTCGTCAACGGACTCATTTCCTTTGGATAGTCAGTAATAAATGTAGGTTGAATGTAAAAACGTTCACAGTTTTCCCCAAACAATTCATCAATCAATTTACCAACACCCATGGTTTCGTCCACGTCCATTTTTAATTTTCTACAAATATCACGCAGTTGGAATTCATCCAGTCCTGCTACGTCATACCCTGTATGGTCTTTAATGGCTTGTAAGATAGGCACACGTGCATAAGGTGCTTTAAAGCTTACTTTATGTTCTCCAATCATTACTTCAGAGGTATCGTTACAATCTACACAGATTTTCTCCAATAATTCCTCTGTCATATTCATCATCCAGTTGTAGTCCTTATAGGCTACATACAATTCCATTACGGTAAATTCTGGATTGTGGGTACGGTCCATTCCTTCGTTTCTAAAGTCTTTTGCAAACTCATAAACGGCGTCAAAACCACCAACAATTAATCTTTTTAAGTACAATTCATTCGCAACTCTTAAGTACAAAGGCATGTCTAAAGAATTGTGATGTGTAATAAACGGACGTGCAGCAGCTCCACCTGGTATCGGTTGCAATACAGGAGTCTCCACTTCTAAATAACCTCTTTTGTTGAAAAATTCACGCATAGAATTGGTGATTTTAGAACGTTTGATAAAGGTTTCCTTAACGTGATCGTTTACAATTAAATCTACATATCGTTGACGGTAACGTGTTTCTGGATCAGAAAACGCATCGTGTACTTTTCCATCGGCATCTGTTTTTACAACAGGCAATGGGCGCAACGATTTGGTTAATAAGGTCAGTTTTTTTACACGAACAGAATATTCTCCTACTTTGGTCTTAAAAACTTCTCCTTCTATTCCAATAATATCTCCCATATCCAATAATTTCTTGAATACGATATTGTACATTGTCTTGTCTTCTCCTGGTGCTATTTCATCTCTGTTGATGTAAATTTGCATACGTCCAGAAGCGTCTTTTAGTTCAGCAAAGGAAGCTTTTCCCATAATACGTCGACTCATCAAACGCCCAGCCAATACTACCTGTTTTCCTTCAAACTTATCAAAATCCTTCTTTATCGCATCAATAGTTGCGGTGGTTTTAAATTCTGCTGCTGGAAATGGATCAATGCCCAAGTCACGTAGTTTCTGTAGCGATTCTCTTCGTACAATTTCTAATGCTGATAACTGCATGTTACTAAATTTTAATGTTATTTTACTAATAGTTGCCAAAGATACAATCTATATCATAAACCGCCCTTTAAAATTAGATTTCTCTTTGATATTACACGGATTTTACACTTTTGTTAATTCTGATGTTTTTGTTCAAAGAACCTTCTTTGAACAAAAATGAACGAACTAAAAGTATTTTGAATTATTTTCAATAAATAGTTGGTAGATTTAAGAAAAGGCGTATCTTTGCCTTCCCAAGATTAGTTTCTTGGTTTAGTTGTGTTGTTTGACATCGAGAGATGTCACGGTTTGAAAAAACCAATGGAAAGCTTCCCGAAAAACCGGGACGCTTTTTTTATGCAAAAAAATGAGATTTTAGATAGGTTTCGGAAGGAAAGAACCAAGAACTAGGAGTCAAGAAGCAGGACGCGCAGCTTTATGTGCTCACTGTTGCTCAATAGTCCAATGTCTTATTTCCTGTGTCAAATAATACTATTTAAAGTCSAAAAATCTCCCGATATTCCCACAATTTCATCACATACAAACCTAAGAATATACTCGCGACAATAAACTTAAGAAAAGCAGAGGWTAAAAATCCAAGAAAAGAACCAAATGCAGCTTTGGCAGCTCTTTTTTTGTCATGGCGGTCATAAATCATTTCACCTACAAAAGCACCTACAAATGCTCCTATTAAAAATCCAAGTGGGATAGGGGAGAACAGCCCTACTATTAAACCAACAGTGGTTCCAATTACCCCGTATTTACTGCCTCCAAATTTTTTAGTTCCCATAGCTGGAATCATATAATCCAGTACCCAAATTACAATTGCTATGGCTAATGTGATGCCTAAAAATGTCCAATTCATAGGTACGGTTTTGGTTAAGTGTAACACCAATAAACCTACCCAGCCAGTCAATGGGCCAGGGAGTACTGGTAAAAATGCACCAACGATGCCTACAAATGCTAGTATTAATCCAAAAATCGCTAAAAATATATCCATGTACCTATTGTTTATTTGTTGAATGATTGTCAAAAATCGTACAATTATTTTAGCTGTGCAATACCTCCAGAATTTATTTATAACTAAATAATTAGTTTAAACTAATTATTTAGTTATATTTGTAGTGTTGAAAACTAGAGGATTATGAAAAACAGTAAACAATTAACAAAGGCGGAAGAGCAATTTATGCAAGTATTATGGACCTTRAAATCGGCTTCTGTAAAAGAAATAATTGCTGAATTAGCGGAGCCAAAACCAGCATATAACACAGTGTCTACTATTATTAGAATTTTGGAAACGAAAGAATTTGTTGGGCATACGGCTAAAGGTAGGGGCTATGTTTACCATCCTTTGGTAGAAAAAGAGTCCTATAGCAATCAGTCTTTACATAAATTGGTCGATGGCTATTTCGATGGCTCATTTAAAAGCATGGTTTCGTTTTTCGTCAAAAAAAATAAAGTAGATATGTCTGAGTTGGATGCTATTTTAAAGATGATAGATGAGAATAAAAACAAGGATTAATTGAGAATCAATAAGACTCTTTTTAAAACGAAGATTCTCTTATAAAATTAAGGATTATGATAAATTATATATTGCAGGTCGTTTTTATACAAGTATTGTTTTTAGGGATTTATGACTTGTTTTTACAGAAGGAAACTTTTTTCAAATACAACAGGTTGTATTTGTTAGGGACGCCATTACTTTCATTTTTAATTCCTTTTGTCCAGTTGGCTAGTTTAAAGTACGTGGTTTCAAAGGACGTTATTTATCAATTCCCAACGGTAATGCTGGATCCTCAAAGTACCATAGAAGCTACAGAAATATACCAATCTATAAATTATTTGGGTTTCTTGTTTTACTCTGGAATAGCGGTATGTGCCTTGGTTTTTTGCATCAAGTTATTCCGAATCATACGTTTATTACATCAAAGCAAGATTATTAAAAAGCAAGATCATAGCTTGGTTTTATTGAAAGACCAGGAATCGGCATTTTCTTTTTTTAGCTATATTTTTATTCATCAAAAACTGATGAAAGATGAACAATTACAGGTTGTTAAGCACGAGTTGGTGCATAGCAAACAACTACATACYTTGGATTTGTTGTTTTTTGAAATATTGAAGATAGCAATGTGGTTTAATCCGCTAATTTATGTGTATCAGCATAGGATCTCAGTCGTTCATGAATATCTTTCTGATGCAGAAGTACTTAAGTATACGAATAAGCAACAATATTTTAACAATTTACTATCAAATACATTTAACGTAGAAAACATTTCGTTTGTCAATCAGTTTTGCAAACATTCATTATTAAAAAAACGTATCATGATGATTACAAAAAACAAATCAAAAAAAATGAAACAATTAAAGTATTTATTACTAGTTCCGGTATTGTTGAGTATGCTGATGTATACTTCTTGTGAGAAAGAAGTCGATATTCAAAATATTGTAAATGAGGCGCAAGAGAATGAAGGAAAACTTATTTCAGTTGGAGATTTTTATATTTTTATTGGGGATGTTTATAATGGGGAAATAATTCCTGAAAAAGACATGACAGATGACGAACTTAAAACTATGAAAAAATGGAAAGAAGGTGGCTCTCCTCTTCAAGGAAGAGATGTTGCCTTTAAATTAAGTCCAGAAGGGAAACGTGTTTGGCATTTTTATGTAGATAAAAATAGTGTATCTAAGGAGTTAAGCCCAAAAATGCTACAGAGACAAAGAGAAAGGGAAGCAATGAAAGAGATAACAAAAGACTATCTCACTTTTACTACGATTGAACAAGTTCCTGTGTATCCTGGCTGTGAAGATGCTGAATACTCTAAACAATGCCTAGCAGAAAAAATAGATGCTTTTGTAAAAGAAAATTTTAATAGAGAACTAGTTAAAGGTTTAGGCTTAGCGCCTGGTGTGAAGCGTATTTTTGTCATGTTTTCTATAGATAAAGAAGGGAATGTGGGTACTATACGTGCAAGAGCTCCTCATAAAAAGTTACAAGAAGAGGCTATAAGGGTTATTAATGCACTTCCTAAAATGACAGCTGCTATGCATAAAGGAGAAGCTGTTGGACTAAAATATTCGTTACCAATATCATTTATGGTAGAATAAATAATACTTCCAAAATCAACCTCAATATATGGGGTTGGTTTTGATTTTTTTTGTGAGCTTAATTATAAATTTTTAATAGAATTATGAAAAATATATTTTATTGTTTTTTTGCTTTGTGTTGTCTAAGTATGTGGTCGCAGAATGCTGTTATTGCTGAAAGGACTCCGCAAGGTAATTATAAAGTACGCTTGCTTGAGTTGAATGCAATAGAACTACCTTTACTGAAGAACTTTACTGAAAAAGCAGCGATTTACCACCAAATTGGATATTATAGCAAAGCTATTTTAAATTACAAGAAGGCAATAGCACTTGAACCCTCTGAGTTGTTACAAGTAAAATTAGCTCAAAGTTATCATGCTGCTGGAATGGCAAAAGATGCCATTGGCTTGTATGAAGGTGTATTTGTAAAGGATTCTTCTAATTTATTGGTAGCAAATCAACTGGCGAGATTGTACACAAGTACTCGGAAAGTTAAGCAGGCTATCACGCTGTATGAATACCTGATTGAAAAAGACCAAACAAATCCAAATTATAGTTATCGATTAGCTAAAATTTTTAAAAAGCAGCGGCGTCCCTTTGCTGCTGGTAATTTGTTTTTAGATGCTTATAAAAAGGATACAGTACATAGGGCTAGTATTTTTGAATTGGCCAAATTTTATAAGCGTTTGAGATTTAAGGATTCAACATATTTATTTTTAGACAAAGGACTGGCTTTGAATAAAGAAGATTTGAATTTTCTTCAGTTAAAAGCATCTGTCTTGTATACTGATAAAAATTATGAGTTGAGTTTAGAATATATTCAAAAATTAAGAACCTTAAAATTTAAAAACGCAGCTATAATGAGTTTAAAAGGGGCGTGTTTTGAGAAAATGAATCAATTGGACAGTGCCCAGGTTTATTTTGGGAAAGCCGTTAGTATGGACAGAGAAAGTATGAACTACGCGTATAAATTGGCGAACATATATTACAAAAGAAAGAATTTTAAACAGGCGAAGATTGTATTAATGATGGCTTTGTTTGGTGCGGAACCAGATTTTAGCGCTCCGCAATTTTTGTATGCTACTATTTACCAGGAAGAAGGAAAATTGAAAGAAGCTATCCGTTATTTTAAGAAGGCGTACCAAAGTGGTACTCGATTCCATAAAGCGTTGTTTCAATGGGCAGTGACTGCAGAGGCTTATTATAAAGATAAAAAAGTTGCCATGGATTTGTATGAAAAATATGTAATACGTTTTGAAAGTAAAGATGCTGCATTAACAAAATATGCAAATCAACGAATAAAAATAATTAGAAAAAATCTGTTTTTAAAAGGARAAATAGCTGAGGAAATTTAAATGCGTATGACCAGAGGATAGTTAATTGAAAATATGTATATTTGAAACGGTTAATAATAGGCATCTATTGCTAACCGTTTCAGTTTTACCGTACGGTCTTATCAATCAAATCATTTGTTTCTTGATATATAATTTAAAAAAGTTTCTTTTTTTTGTACTTGTTTGTAGTTGCATTACAATGAGTGTATCTACGTTTGCAAATACCAATAGTAATGGTATTGCATTGAACTTAAAGTTAAGTTCGAACAATGGGTTTGTTGAAACCTTTTTTCATGATTCTATCGCTAAATCGGGCTATGTGTTACATGGTTCGTTGAAATTCACACTCGATTCTTTAGTTACTGAATGGATAAAAGTGCAATCGGATAGTTTGMGTYTAGAGAAGTCTAATATTAATGAATTGGAAGTCTTGCTAAAGGAAATAGAGGCAGAGGTAGTGCTGTTGGAAAAACAAAAAAGTAGGAATACAATAGTGTTTGGACTGCTACTTATTGTTCTTATTCTTGGTTCCTTTTTTTGGAAATGGATGTTGCACTTAAACAACAAAGGATTGAAAATTGAAAATACAACGGTTTTAAAACCGTCACCAATTACTACTAAAAATAGCGTTAATATATCTGATRATACGGTRGAGGTACTCACGCATTTGTTGGGTAAATTTGAAAAAGAGCGTGGATTTTTAGATGCCAATATGACTTTGAATTTATTGTCTCAAAAGATGCATACAAATTCTACCTACTTATCTAAAGTGGTTAATAATACCAAGGGGATTAATTTTAGTGCTTATTTGAATGAATTACGTATCGCTTATATCATCGAACAATTAAAAATAAACCCTCGACTAGCGCATTATACGAGCAAGGCTTTAGCTGAGGAAGCAGGGTATAAAACTAGAGAATCCTTTACCAAAGCTTTTTTCAAGAAAATGGGTGAGTCTCCCATTGATTATGTCTCTAAGATGGAAAGCGCTGAAATATAGCCACTTTGTTGGTTTGTTTTTGTTTTATTGAACATTTGCTATATTTGTTGTATTTTCACTTAGAAAACTAATGTACATGCCAAAAAATATTCTTTTATGTATTGTTTTACTGTGTAGTATTTTGAGTTGTACTTACTTCGATACGAAGCCTATAAAAAATACTTCCACAGAGAAAGTGATAGATACTATCATAGATTTAAAACAGGTGGATTCTTATCCAATGTATGGGGAATGTAGTGGGCTAGAATCTAAGGATGCCCAATGGGAATGCTCCCAAAAAATACTGATGAATTATATTAGAGATTGTATGGAGGGGTTTCAGTACGTATCTTCTCAAAATATGAACGATACCATCATCATTCAACTCCATGTATCTAAAAAAGGGAAAGTATATTTGTTGCCGTTAGCGTCAAAAAATTCCAAAAAATTAGGTCAAATTAAACGTATGCTATTGCAATGTGCGGATAGTATACCTTTAATTCAACCTGCTATTAAGCGTGCAATTCCTGTTTCCAGTACTTTTACACTACCTATAATTATAAAAAATTAATCATTTAAGGTTGCCCATAATTTATCTTTCAATTCCACCAATCCTTTGTTGATTGCTGAAGAGATAAATACGGTGTCAATACCTTCTGGTAATTCTTTGGCTATTTCTTCTTGTAATTCATCATCTAATAAATCACATTTAGAAATGGCTAATAAACGTTGCTTATCCATTAATTCTGGATTGTGCTGCTTAAGTTCGTTCAATAATATATTGTACTCTTTAATAATGTCCATGCTATCTGCTGGGRTTAAAAAGAGTAGGGTAGAGTTACGCTCTATATGTCTTAAAAAGTAATGTCCTAATCCTTTTCCATCTGCAGCTCCTTCAATAATTCCAGGGATATCAGCCATAATAAACGACTTGTATCCACGGTATTCYACAATCCCTAAATTWGGTTTTAAWGTKGTAAATGGATAATCTCCAATTTTAGGTTTWGCWGAKGTTAATACAGATAATAAAGTAGATTTTCCAGCATTAGGAAATCCTACTAAACCTACATCGGCTAGTACTTTTAATTCCAATTGGAACCATCCTTCTTGTCCGTCAATTCCTGGTTGTGAATAACGAGGTGTTTGATTGGTAGAAGATTTAAAGTGAGAGTTTCCTCTTCCTCCTTTTCCTCCAGGTAATAATATYTGTTCTGTATTTTCCTTCGTAATTTCAAAAATCACTTCCAAGGTGTCACCATCACGAATAATAGTTCCTAAAGGGACATCAATATAAATATCACTTCCTTGTTTACCTGTGCTTTCAGATTTTCCTCCTGAACCACCCGGATCAGCTTTAAAATGCTGTTTAAATTTCAGGTTAAATAATGTCCAAGAATTAGGCTCGGCACGGACAATTATATGTCCACCTCTACCACCATCTCCTCCATCTGGTCCTCCTTTATCGATGTATTTTTCACGATGCAAGTGCATGGATCCTTTTCCTCCATGTCCTGAAGATGCATGTATTTTTATATAGTCTACAAAATTCCCTTCTGTCATTGTCTTAAAATTAAAAAAAACTGTTTAATCGCACAAAGGTACAATTAAACAGTTTGTATTATGTGATTTAGATTTAAATATTGTCTATAACCTCACTCAATCTAGCTGTGATGTCGGTTACAAGTCCTACTCCATTAATACCAAAATATTTATGTTGTTCTGAATAGAAATCTTTTAATACTTCTGTTTTTGTGTGATATTCATGGAAACGGTGTCTGATTTTCGCTTCGTCTTGGTCATCAGGTCTTCCACTTGTTTTTCCGCGTTCTAAAATACGTGTAACAAGTGTTTCTTCTGGTACTTCTAAAGCAACCATTCCACTTAATAATTCCCCTTTGTCGGTAAGATACTTGTCCAATGCAACTGCTTGGGTAGGTGTTCTTGGGAAACCATCAAAAATAAATCCATGTGCATCTGGATTTTTTTCGATTTCAGTTTCTAGCATGTCTATGGTAACGTTGTCTGGTACAAAGTTTCCATAATCCATAAAAGATTGTGCAATTTTTCCTAGTTCTGTCTGTCGTTTAATGTGATCGCGGAATATATCACCTGTCGATATGTGGACAAGATTATACTTTGCTTTCAATATGGCCGCCTGAGTTCCCTTTCCAACTCCTGGAGGTCCAAATAATACAATGTTTTTCATTTTAGGCTTTGTTGTTAGTTGGTAAATTGCCCCAAAATTTCTTCCTAGATTGTCGTAGTCCAATCCATAACCAACTATAAATTTGTCCGGAATAGACATCCCAATATGGTCTATCGGTAATTCCTTTCTAAATACATCTGGCTTAAAGAATAAGGTTGCAATTTTTAATTGTTTTACTTTTTTGTCACTAAATATTTTATAGATTTCTTCTAGTGTGTTCCCAGTATCTATAATATCTTCTAAGATAACGACGATGCGTCCTTCTAAATCTTGATTTACTCCTACTAACTGTTTTACTGCTCCAGTAGAAGAGGTACCTGTATATGAGGCTAATTTCACAAACGAAACTTCACAATTACCAGGGTATTCACGTATAAAATCGGCCATGTACATAAAGCAACCATTCAAAATTCCAATAAAAATTGGAGTTTCATTTTGGTACTCTCTACCTATTTCTTGGGCCATTTTTTTTACAACAGTTTGGATCTTTTCCTCTGAGATGTACTGTTTAAAATATTTGTCGTGAAGTTTAATAATACTCATATGCTTACTTTGCTACAAAGTTAATAATCAATTGTTAAGATGAAAATGAATCCCATCTATACTTGCTAATTTGAAATACAAAAACCGTCTTGATGTATCAAAACGGTTAATGCTATATAAAATGTATGTTTTCTAGTTTTTCTTGTCAACCTTCTTTGCTGTATCGTACATAATTGGCGATGCAATAAATAATGATGAATAAGTACCTACAACAACCCCTACAATTAATGCGAACATAAATCCTTTAATTGAGTCTCCTCCGAAGAAGAAAATCGCTGAAAGTACCACTAAGGTAGTTAAAGACGTGTTAATGGTACGTCCTAAAGTACTACTTAATGCTTTGTTTACAATAGTTGCAAAGTTTCCTTTTTTGTCCAATCCGCTAAATTCACGAATTCTATCAAAAATTACCACCGTATCATTCAGTGAGTATCCAACTACTGTTAGAATAGCTGCAATAAATGATTGTCCAATTTCCATATCGAAAGGTAGGATTTTGTAAAAGATACTAAATACTCCCATTACCACTAATACATCATGGAATACGGCTACTACCGCTCCTAAACTGTATTGCCATTTACGGAAACGGAATAAGATGTATAAGAATACAAAGAATAAAGAACCGAAAACAGCCCATTTTGCAGATGTTTTAATATCATCAGCAATGGTTGGTTCTACTTTAATACGACTCATTACCCCGATCTCTTGACCGTCAAAACCTCCTGTGAAAGTTTCTAAGTCAGTACCAGCTGGCATAAATTGTTTTAAGTTGGTGTAAAGTATGTTCATTACTTCATCATCAATCTGATTTCCTTCTTCGTCAATTTTATATTTTGTAGTAATTTTTAACTGACTTACTTCACCATATGTTTTAACCTCTGGAGAACTTCCGAAGGCACCTTTTAATGCATCAGATACATCTGTAGGTTGTATTGCTTTGTCAAATTTAATTACATAAGAACGTCCACCTACGAAATCTACACCATAGTTTAAGCTATTGGTAAATAACGATGCTAAACCGGCTACAATAAATATAGTTGATAAAACATAAGCGATTTTACGTTTCTTTAAGAAATCTACATGTACGTTTCTAAACCAATTTTTAGTGATGCTTGTAGTGAAAGTGAATTTTTTCCCTTTTGCAGCATACCAGTCTATCAATAAACGAGTGATGAAAATAGCAGTAAATAATGAAGTGATAATACCTACAATTAAAGTATAAGCAAATCCTTTTACAGGTCCTGTTCCAAATAAGTATAAGATTACCCCAGTTAATAAGGTAGTAATGTTTGCATCAATAATAGCAGACAAGGCTCCTTTTACACTAAATCCATGAGAAACAGATTCTATCAATCCACGTCCTTTGGCTAGTTCTTCTTTAATACGTTCAAATATAATTACGTTCGCATCAACTGACATACCTATGGTTAGGATAATCCCCGCAATACCAGGTAATGTTAATACCGCTCCAAATGAGGTTAAGATACCAAAAATGAATAGTAAGTTTACTGATAAGGCTACGTTTGCCATTAATCCAGCTTTACCGTAATAGAATACCATCCAAACTAATACCAATATTAAGGCCAAAGCAAAAGATAATAATGAACTGTCAATAGCTTCTTGTCCCAATGATGGTCCAACAACTTCTGATTGAATAATATGTGCAGCAGCTGGTAATTTACCCGCTTTTAATACGTTTGCAATATCTTGTGCTTCTGTAACCGTCATGCTTCCTCCTGAGATAGAAGTACGTCCTGTAGTAATAGGGTCGTTTACATGTGGTGCAGTGTATACATAGTTATCTAAAACAACAGCTACAAATTTCCCTGAATTTTCAGTGGTCATTTTAGCCCATAATTTAGTTCCTACAGAATTCATAGTCATGCTTACTTCTGGACTAGAACCGTATTGGTCGTAAGTCTGAGAAGCATCATCTATAACATCTCCTTCAATTGGAGCTACATCATCTCTATTAGATTTGATGGCGTATAAATTGATTAAGTCCTTTTTCTCTCCAGTAGTTAATGTTCCTGTGAATGAGTTAGCATCCCATAAGAACTTCACGTATTTTAATTCGTTTGGTAATAAATTTCTTACTTCTTTTAATGCAAGATATTTGTTTACAGTAGCTGTATCAGAAACAGCAGCGTTTCCTATGACAGAACTAACTTGAGCAGCACTCTGTGCGAAGTTAGGCGAGAATACAGCAAATAAATTATTTATTTTCTTTACTGAAGTTGAATCAGTATCAGCTCCTAATAAGTCTTCTAATTCTTCTTCTTTCGTTTTTTCAGTTACCTCAGTATCGTCATCTTGAGCCATAGTAGCTTCGATAACTCCGTTTGCTTGGAAAAAGAAGTTTTGAATTTCTTGATTTGTGTATACTTCCCAGAATTGTAATTCGGCAGTACTTTGTAATAAACGCTGTACACGGTCAATATCTTTAGCACCTGGTAATTCAATTAGGATACGTCCAGACTGTCCAATACGTTGGATTTTTGGTTGTGTTACTCCGAATTTGTCAATACGACTACGTAATACCTCAAAAGCAGTGTTTACAGATCCTGTAACTTCCGCTTCAATAATTGGCTGTACATCCTTGTTAGACATTTTAAAGTTAATTTTCTCACGCAAGGATTT
>NVSD01000063.1 GCA_002401105.1 Flavobacteriaceae bacterium
TTTTTTTTAATAACTCTTCTAAAGTTTCAGAACTTGAGCCCATATCTTTTGTCTTGTGATGAGGGAGAAACGTTCAAATTAATTTTCTTGCCAAAAGTAATTAAACTCTCTCAAACTGTCACCTATTTTTACCTTAACTATCATAAAGTACTGCAAAAACTACAGGGAAACTACGGAATTTGCAATATAATTGTAAATTTAGAGAAAATAAATGCAACACTTAAAAGGAGTACTCGTCTTTAGAGTAGATTAACTAACTGAATGGATCCAATTACTATCAAACATTTAAGCATTGTAAAACAATGTAAAAATAACAGTGCAAAAGCACAAATGCAGTTGTACGATTTGTATTGTAATGCTATGTTTAATGTCGCTTTACGGTATGTTCAAAACAGTCAAGATGCTGAGGATGTAATGCAAGATGCTTTTGTAAAAGTGTTTAAAAAATTACATATGTACCATGGTGAAGTTAGTGTTGGGGCATGGATAAAAAAGATTGTAATCAATCAAAGTATCGATTATTTAAAGAAAAAAAGCTTAAATATTGTACAATTGGATGCTTATGAAAACACAATTCCAGTAGTAGATGATAATTGGGATGTGGCACCAGAAATATCTAAAGAACAAATAGTAACATCATTATATAAATTAAAAGAAAAATATATGATTATTCTGAGTTTGTACCTGTTTGAAGGATACGATCATAAGGAAATATCAGAAATTTTATCTATCTCGGAGGTGTCTTCTAGATCTCAGTTACATCGTGGTAAAAAACAGCTAAAAATATTATTAAAACCCTATTTATATGCAAAATGATATGAGAGAGTTAATGAGGAATGGGAATATAAAAAATGTGGAATTATCCAAAAACCATCGTGCTAATTTTGAAAATAAATTAGCAAAAGAGGTGAATAATACACCTGTGAGTATGTTGTATTGGGGGAAAATAGCCGCGTCTATCCTTGTAATTGTAGGTCTCGGTTTAGGCTTTTATTTAAAAGGTGATATTGATAATTTAGAGACTGTTAAAAGAAATAAAATTTCAAGTTTGGGCGAAATCTCTCCTGCCTTTCAAAATATAGAAAATTATTATCTGGCTAGTATTAACACTGAAATTGCTAGTTTAGATTTTACTAATAATCACCAATCATTATTAAATGGGTATTTAGCCAAAAATGATGAATTGTCTAGGGAATACCAACAATTGTCGTTGGAGTTAGAGTCTGGAGTGAGTGAAGCCACAATTACTGCATTGATTGGGAATTTACAATTGCGATTAAAATTGTTAACACAATTAAAAAATCATTTAAAAGAATTAAAAATTCAAAAAAACAAAACAAATGAAACAGTACAAATTTAAATATATTTTCCTGGTCTTATTAGCAATTAATAGCCTAAACGCTCAGGAATATAGCAATAAGAAGAAAGCGTCTTTTAAAGTATCAAAGAATGCTGTTTTAGTAATTGATGCAAGTTATACTGATATCATTATTGAAACATGGAACAAAAATACCGTTGCCATTGAAGGAACAATTACGGTAATAGGGCTTGAAAAAAAAGAAGCTAATGAAATAATGAAAAATTGGAATTTCGAAGCACTCGGGAATAAAAACAAGGTGCAGATTACCTCCAAAAGTAATGAGCGTGTTTTTATTACGGATGTGGCCATGGATTTTGACTTTGGAGATTTCAATTTTCCAGAAATTGATATTGACTTGGAGGCTTTGTCTAAAATTGAATGGAGGCATATAGATATTCCTGAAATAAATTTTGAGGAGCTTAAAAATCTAGAAACTCATAATTTTGAAATATTTGAAAAATTCGATTTTTCCAAATACAAAAACGATTCTTCATATGTAATTGAATGGAAAGAAAGAATAAGCGACGGGATTGATAAGTTAAAAAATAGCGATTGGAGGATACGTATAGATTCTTTGAAAAACTCCATTGATTTCAAAACTCAATTAGAAGTTTTAAAGGAAGAAATGAAGCAATTGGCAAAGCAATCAAAAGAAGAAAGTAAACGTATTTTACTGGAAAATAAGGAATGGCAACATGAGCTAAAGCGTGCCAAAGTTGAAGTAGAAAGAGCTAAAGAGGAAGTAAAAAGAGTTTTAGTCGAGGTTCAAAGAGAATGGAGTCGTAATAAAGGAGATTCTATAAGCGTATTATTAGAAAATAGTAGCCATCGTACTTTTAATAAGAGGCATGTTAACGCAAGAAAAAACATAAAAAAACAACTTAAAATAAAAGTACCTTCTAACATTAAGTTTGATTTAAATATCAGGCATGGTAAAGTGCTGCTTCCTAAAGGAGCCAATCATGTTTCTGCGTCTGTTTATTATGGAGAGTTTATTTCAGAAGGATTGGGAGAGGGAATGCATACGATTCAAATAAACCACGCGCCTGTTAAAATTAGAAGTGTAAAATCGGGGTCGATTAGTTTAAAAAATGTTCCATATGCTTGGGTGGGCACATTGTCTAATGCTAACTTGTTTGTAGATTCTAGTGAATTAATTATAGATGAAATACAAGAGAATTGCTCTTTAAATCAAAAATTTGGAAGTGTTTCCGTAGGACATATTTCACAGGATTTTAAGCGTCTTAATATAGTGTTGGATTATGCAAAAGGAACGTTTTCTTTTGCAGGAACTCCTCAATCTTTTATCATTTCTAGTAAAGAATCTAAGATTTCAAAACCAGTTACTTTTATAAATACATCGGCAATCAAAAAAGATGGGGTGGAAATTGAAAGTGGCTATCACTTAAATGAAAATTCAGCTAATAGTTTGATATTGACAGGTATATACAGTACCGTAACGATTGAGTAAATCTATTCTTAGACAACTTATAAAATACTTGTTCTTGGTGATTTAAAAATTTTCAATATGTTGCAATAAATTGTATCTTTACCACTTATTTATTTGCACTAATTTTATGGAATTATACAAGGAACAACAGCTTAAAGTTTATAATTCACTTTCTAAAAAGAAGGAAGTGTTTACAGCAAWTGTAGAAGGGAATGTAGGGATGTATGTCTGTGGACCAACGGTTTATAGTAATGTTCATTTAGGGAATGTACGTACATTTATGTCCTTTGATTTAGTGTTTAGATATTTAAAGCATTTAGGTTTTAAAGTGCGTTATGTTCGTAATATTACCGATGCAGGACATTTAGAAAACGATGCAGACGAAGGGGAAGATAGAATTGCAAAAAAAGCTCGCCTTGAGCAGATAGAGCCTATGGAGGTGGTGCAGCGATACACCGTAGATTTTCATACTATTTTACAACAGTTTAATAATATCCCTCCGAGTATTGAGCCTACGGCTACTGGACATATCGTCGAACAAATAGAGATTATTAAAGAAATTATAGAAAAAGGATTGGCCTATGAAATCAATGGGTCTGTTTATTTTGATGTATTAAAATACAATGAAACAGAAAACTATGGGATTCTGTCTGGTAGAAAAATAGAAGATTCTATTCACAATACACGTGTCTTAGATGGACAATCTGAAAAGAAGAATCCTCAGGATTTTGCACTTTGGAAAAAAGCGGCTAAGTACCATATTATGCGATGGCCTTCTCCTTGGAGTGACGGCTTTCCTGGTTGGCATTTGGAATGTTCTGCTATGAGTACAAAATATTTAGGGAAACAATTTGATATTCACGGTGGAGGAATGGACTTAAAATTCCCGCATCACGAATGTGAAATTGCTCAATCTAAAACCACCAATGGAGTACATCCTGTAAATTACTGGAWGCATGCCAACATGTTGACATTGAATGGTCAAAAAATGGCGAAGTCAACAGGTAATAACATTTTACCAGAAGAAATATTTTCTGGAAATAATACCATTTTAAGTAAACCTTTTACTGCGGGTGTAGTTCGTTTCTTCATGTTGCAAGCTAATTATCGTAGTATTTTGGATTTTTCTAGTGATGCATTAGAAGCTTCAGAGAAGGGACATTCGAAATTGATGGAGGCTATTTCATTTTTACCAGGTTTATCTGTTTCAAAAGAAAGTTCTTTTGATGTGAAAGCATGGAGGCAGAAATGTTATGATGCTATGAATGATGATTTTAATAGCCCTATTTTAATTGCGCAGTTATTTGATGCAGTAAAACTAGTGAATTTATTAAAGGAAAGTAGAGCTACCATTACCGCAGCGGATTTAGAATTGCTTTCTAAAACTATAAATGAATTTGTATTTGATGTTTTGGGATTGCCAAATGAATCAGATAATAATCATTCGGATAAACTAGAAGGCGTTGTAGCATTGTTAATTAAGCTTAGAAAAGAAGCACGTGATAATAAAGACTGGGCCTTGTCTGACCAAATTAGAAATGAATTGGTAGAATTAGGTATTCAGTTAAAAGATGGTAAAGAAGGGACAACGTTTACAGTGAGTTAAGTGAGTAGTATAAAAAAAATACTTGCTTTTCCATTTATTTGGTTGGTCCGTTTTTATCAAGCGGCCRTTTCCCCCTATACACCTGCCAGTTGCCGGTATTCTCCTACATGCTCTAGTTACACTATAGAAGCATTGCAAAAACACGGTGTGTTAAAAGGAGGAATATTAGCCATAAAAAGAATATTTAGTTGCCACCCTTGGGGAGGGTCTGGTTACGACCCTGTTCCAGAAAACAAACAAAAATTAAACAAAAATAAATAAGTTAATTATGATTACATTATCCATTAATTGGAATCCAGATCCAATATTATTTCATTTAGGGAGCTTTGGTATCCGTTATTATAGCTTGTTATTCGTAATAGCATTTGTAGTGGGATTACATTTCATGAAAAAAATATTCATTAATGACAAGGTCTCTTTGGAAAAACWGGATCCGTTATTTATGTACACCATCCTTTCCATGTTCCTTKNAWTRNGTTYSRGKSNANGGWTYYCYKKTMNTAKCTSSNGMTKATYRNNTNNCAACATCRNTYAYTARRRWYKMTKTTRMYRNNAYTAMRGAWGATCCTAAAGGAACCTTATTATGGTTTATAGAGGGATATAGATTTACAGGATTTCAAGGGTTAGCAAGCCACGGAGCGGCTGTTGGGATTATTATAGGTTTGTATGTTTATAGTAAAAAAATTCTTAAAAAGCCATTATTATGGCTATTGGATAGGATTGCAATTATAGTTGCATTTGCTGGATTTTGTATTAGACTGGGGAATTTAATGAATTCTGAGATTTATGGAAAACCTACAGATTTATCCATCGGTTTTATTTTTATGAGAGCAGGGGAGACCATTCCAAGGCACCCAACACAGATATATGAAGCGCTCAGTTATTTGGCAATCTTTTTTGTGATGTGGTTTTTATATTGGAAAACTGATATTAAAAAGAAAACAGGTGTTTTGTTCGGAATCTTTTTCGCCTCTTTATGGACTGTTAGGTTTGTGATAGAATATTTAAAAGAAGCACAAGTGGAAGGAAGAGAAGACTGGATATTAGGACTTAATACGGGTCAAGTTTTAAGTGTTCCATTGGTGTTAATTGGAGTTTATTTTATGCTTAGAAAGCGAAGTTAAAAAAATATTGAATATCTATATATAAAGACTGTCATTAATGGCAGTCTTTTTTTTATGCCTTCTTNATTCTTGCATATTCACGAAGGTTGTTTTAGGTAAAGCGCACTGTTTTATTAGGTTAAGTGCGTTATTCGCATGGTTAAACTGTGATTGTTGATTAAAAATCATATATTTAATGAAATATTTACTAATTAACAAAACAAATATGAACCAAAAAAAGAATTTATTAATGGCATTATTTGTCCTGTTTTCAGGAGTTATATGTGCACAGTCGTATCAAGTAACAGGGAAAGTTACCGATAGCGACAATCAACCCTTACCAGGAGTTTCTGTATTGATAGAAGGTACAACTAGAGGAACCACTTCTGATTTTAATGGAGAGTATGCAATTATAGTGAAGATGAGTGAAAATCTTATTTTTTCTTATGTTGGTTATGCTGATAAAAAGATAGAAATGGATGGAACCAAATCTTTCAATGTGATACTTACAACGGGAGTAGTCTTAAACGAAGTAGTTGTTGTTGGGTCTAGAAATCCCAATCGTACTGCAGTTGACACGGCAGTTCCAGTTGATATTATAGATATATCAGAAATTATTACAGCGGGACCACAGGTGAATTTAAATCAAATTTTAAATTATGTGGCTCCTTCTTTTACATCAAATACCCAAACTATTTCGGATGGAACGGATCATATAGACCCTGCATCACTTAGAGGGCTTGGGCCTGATCAAGTGTTGGTGCTGATTAATGGAAAAAGAAGGCATAATTCTTCTTTAATCAATGTGAATGGGACTTTTGGAAGAGGAAGTGTTGGGACGGATTTAAATGCAATTCCAGCAGCCGCAATTGAAAGAATAGAGGTGCTTCGTGATGGAGCTGCCGCACAATACGGATCTGATGCCATTGCAGGTGTGATTAATATAGTTTTAAAAAGAAGTACCAACGAACTTAGGCTGAGTGTTACTTCAGGGGCTTATGTCTCTAAAAATTCCAACGATCAAACTGGTGGTGCAGATGGAGAGACAACAAACGTAAGTGCTAATTACGGGTTAAAAATAGGAGAACGTGGAGGTTTTATAAACTTTACAGGGGACTTTGATGTAAGACAGCCTTATGGTCGTATGAAAGAATGGGAAGGAGATATCTTTAATAAATACAATACAGTCGAAAGATTTGCTTATAATGATGGATATGATATCTCTCAATTACTAGATGATGATCTAACAGACGTTTTTAAATATGCAGGAATGGCGGGTATTGACGTGAGTACTGCTGTAGATAAAGATGATTTAAGAGCTATTTTATCTGGAGATAATACAACTGCTGAATTAGCGGCTAGAGGAATGGAACGCTCGGATTTTAATATGAGAGTAGGGCAATCAGCACTGCGAGGAGGAAGATTTTTTGCGAATTTATCGATTCCTTTGGATGATGACGGAACTGAATTTTATGCCTTTGCAGGGGTAAGTTCTAGAACTGGGAATTCTGCTGGTTTTTATAGATTACCCTATCAAAGTAGAACCTATAGTCCTGCTTATATGAATGGTTTTTTACCTGAAATTAATTCTCAAATTGTGGATAGATCATTTGCAACGGGAATTAAAGGTAAAGTTGGGGATTGGGATGTAGATTTTAGTAACACCTATGGTAAAAATAGATTTTTGTACACCATTGGGAATACTTTCAATGCATCTATGCAAAGCGCCTCACCAACTACATTTGATGCCGGAGGATTCTCCTTTATGCAGAACACCACTAACTTAGACATTAGCAAGTTTTACGACGATACTTTGTCTGGAYTGAACATTGCCTTTGGAGCAGAGTATAGAGTAGAAAGTTACGAAATTGAAGCAGGAGAAGAAGCATCCTATGCAAAATATACTTCAGATGGACAGGTAATTACCTTGGAGTCCCAAACTCCATCTCAAGATTTTTTTGGAGCTAATAGAGCAGGTGGTTCTCAAGTTTTTCCTGGGTTTAGTCCCAAAAACGAACTCTCTAGAGGGCGAAGTAGTGTGGCTGGATATTTTGATGTAGAGGCTGATATTACGGAGAAGTTTTTAGTGAGTTTTGCTACTCGTTTTGAGGACTATTCTGATTTTGGTTCTACSTTRAATTTTAAGTTGGCTTCTCGTGTGAAAATAGGTAAAAACACTAATRTTAGAGGTGCATTGAATACTGGGTTTAGAGCTCCTTCTTTGCATCAGTTAAATTTTAATTCTACCTCTACTATTTTCGATCAAAACGGAGACCCTATTGAAGTAGGAACTTTTGCCAACGATAGTAGGGCAGCTCAATTATTGGGGATTCCTAAATTAAAAGAGGAGCTTTCAAAAAGTGTAAGTATTGGTTTTACTAGTAAAATTCCGGATGCTAATTTAACTGTTACWATTGATGGTTAYTGGGTTGGSATAGATGATAGAGTTGTATATACAGGGCGTTTTCAAGGGCCAGGAACGGGTAGTGAGTTGGATAATTTRCTTGCACAAGCAAATGCTGGTGCYGCTGCATTTTTTGCCAATACAATTAATACRGAGTCTAGAGGGGTAGATGTTGTGATAACTCATGATACTCGTTTAAGTGAAAAAATGAAATTAAAAAATGATTTTTCCGCTACGTTTTCGAAAACAAGAAGGGTAGGAGCTATTAATTCGTCGGATGTTTTAAAAGCTGCCGGATTAGAATCTACTTATTTTGATGAAGCTTCTAGAGTGTATTTAGAAGAWGCTGTGCCTGGAACCAAAGTCAATTTATCACATAGTTTAACTACAGATAAATTTAATGTGTTTTTAAGAAATGTATATTTTGGGGAGGTAACGGAAGCCACAAATAATATTGATAGACAGCAAGTGTTTGCTACAAAAATTGTGACCGATTTATCTTTTGGATATAAAGCGACAGAAACTTTAACGGTGACAGTTGGAGCTAATAACTTGTTAGATATATTTCCAGATAGAGCAGTGGATTCTTTTTCTGATGGAGGAACAAATCGAAGTGGTGGTCGCTTTGATTGGTCTCGTAGAGCTCAACAATTTGGTATTGGAGGACGTTTTCTTTTCGCACGTTTGAATTTTGTGTTAAAGTAATAATTTGAATTAACTTTTTTGAAAAAGGAAATTAATGTAAAAAGGCTGTCAATTTTGACAGCCTTTTTTTGATATTAACTCGGTACTTCTTTTTATTCCTCTTCTTTGTGGTCGTCAATTATACTTTGTTCACGGTATTTACAACATTCATGTAAAGAATTGTAAGCTTCAGGACTTGCTTTTATTGTCTTCGTGTCATGTCCAACATTCGCAACACTTTGTTTAATTTTATCAAGTGTTGTTTTTCTTGCATTGTATATTAATTTTAGCTCATGTGTTTTTGGATGCCAGTAGGCCGATTTTACACCTTTAGTTTTGATACAGGCTTTTTCTATACGGTCTTTACACATCATACAAACACCATCTACATCTATTGTAGCACGTTCGTTTTTGTTTTGAGCATTGGCTATTGTTCCAATAAAAAGGGCAAGAATTACGATTAAATTTTTCATGTTTTTTGTTTATTTTGTATTAGTTTTTATTTAGTTTATACCTCAGTCCTATATAATATGAAGCTCCAAAAATGGGACCATATACCTGTGTGCTATCAAAATACGCTCCAAATGGGTCATCGGCACTTATTATAGGTGTATCCTGACGTACATTAGTGATGTTTTCTCCTCCCGCATAGATTTCGAATTTAGGAGAGAATATTTTGGTAACTTGTGTGTTTAACGTTGACAAAGTCGGCGAATAGGTACCTGTTTGGTATTCCTCAGGACTTTGTTCATTAGACGTAAAACGTTGTTTACTTAGGTAATTATAAGTGATATCAAATTTCCAATGCGCTCCATTTTCTTTTACGTTACTTTCTACAGATATATTTGTAAAAAAACGATGTTTGGGTAATAGAGGTTTTTCTTTTTGAACGCCGCTATAGGTAGTTTGAACATCGTAATTTTTATATGCCATACGAATGTCTACGTTTTTTGTAACACTATAATTAAATTCTGCTTGAAAGCTATTCGCAAAACTATCGCCATCTAAATTATAGAAGTTGATTTCCAGCGGATTTTCCCAATCTACAATAATTTGATTTTTGAAATCAGTTCTGAAAAAGTCCAATGTTATATCTGCATTTCTACCGAGTATATTAAATCCTTGTAAGTAAGAAACACCATAGTTCCATGCTGTTTCGGGATTCATTCCATAAATTTTACCACCAGTATTTTGGATGTTTATTTTTCGAGAAGTGGCAAACATTTTTTGATTTTCAGCAAAGATATTTGCACTTCTCTTCCCACGTCCAAAAGACATTCTAAATGCTGATTTTTCCCAAGGTGCATAACGCATGTGAAAACGGGGAGTTACAAATGTTCCCAGTAGATTGTGATAATCTACTCGAATTCCAGCCGTTAGCGTAATGGCGTCCAGGTCGTCGAAAGCATATTCGAAAAATCCACCTACAGATTTTTCAACTCTTGAATAGTTTTGCATGTTTACATCTTCGTCAAAATCATCATAGGTAAGGCTTAAGCCTGTTTTTATTTGATGTCTTGAATCGGAAATAATAGAGCTGTAAATAAAATTACTATACATGCTTTGGTGTTCGATGTCGTAGGTATTTAGTCCAAAATAGGATTCTTGATTATGATTGCTAAAAGCTAATTGGATACTTAATTTTTGATAAGGGATATCCATATTTACAAATCCTATATTCGCGGAAACCTCAAACCTATCCGTCATAATTTCTGATCCCCAATAATTGGTACTGAGTTTGTCAGTATCTGGATCAAAATCTAATTCTCCTCCTTGTTTATCATCATTTAAATATTTGAAATTAATAAAGGCAATCATTCCTTTGTCAGGATTAATATACTGCCATCTATTCATAATATTTATTTGTTTGGCCAGTGGCGCATCTAAGAAATTGTCATCGTTATTATCCGATTTTTTATCTCTTATGTTTCCATGAATATAAATACCGGTATCCCATTTGTCACTTACTTTAGTGTTTATGTGGGTGTTTAACTCATTTCTACCATCTATGGAACTGTAGGCGTTGAAAAAGAAATCATCATCATTTAACGGTTTTTTTAACTCTGCATTTATTTGTCCTGCAATGCTTTCAAACCCATTAGTTACACTTCCTGCTCCTTTAGTTACTTGGATGCTTTCTACCCAAGTTCCAGGAATAAAACTCATTCCATAAGCTTGTGCCGCTCCTCTGATAGACGGAATGTTTTCCGTAGTAATTAGAAGGTATGGACTGGTAAGGCCAAGCATTTTTATCTGCTTTGTCCCTGTAACTGCATCTGCAAAATTTACATCTATGGATGGGTTGGTTTCAAAGCTTTCCGCCAAATTACAACAGGCTGCTTTTAAAAGCTCTTTGCTGTCCATAGTAATTACATGAACAGGACTTAAATAGGATAGGGAAGACGTTTTTTTACGACTTTCTAATACTACTTCGTCTAACTGGCTTGTTGCTGTTMAAAAATAATTCCTCCTTTGTGTATTACTAATCGGGATAGATGCTGTTTTGTATCCAACATAGCTAATAATTAATTGTTTAAAGTTGGAGCTGCGTGGGATGCTAAAGTTTCCGTCAAAATCGGTTACGGTTCCTACAGTTGTGTTTTTCCAATATACAGTGGCTCCTGCCAAAGGGGTGTTTTTATTGTCTGCTGTTTTTTCAAATACCGTACCTTCTATACTAGATTGTGAGTATAGGGCAAGTGGTAGTAAAAACAACAAAAATTGAATATATTTCAAAATGTTGTATTTTAATTTTAAATAAATGGTTGATTTTGTAGTCCACGAATTATGGACTTATAGTACGAAATAAAATACGGTATCAGATTTGAAATACCTGATGAATTAGCTGTTTGTCTCTTACAATTATAGTCGGAACGTAGCTGGTGTAATGTGAGTTGTTACTTAAGGTAACTTTATAATTGGGGTAAAATGAATCTACAAGAAGTACTTGTAGGAATGGTTTCTGAATTTTTAATTCCTTGGATATTTGAATTCGGAGTTCTTCATGACCTTCAAATATAATTTCGGAATTTTGGCAACAATCCTTTTGAGGAATGCAACAGTCTTCTAATACCTTTAAATTGTCTGTTGTACAAGAATCTTCAATAGAGTTTAAAGTGGTAGCAATTACGTTTTCATCACAATAACGAATATTTACTGTAAAAGACATCGTAGACACAAGGACTATTATGGCCATACATACAGCAAAAATGGATGTGATGAGTTTTTTCATATGAAGATGTAAAACTACGAAAGTATTTATTGATAATGCAAAAAAAGATAAAAAAAGAGCCATTTAAAATAGTTTAAATGGCTCTTGTGTATAAAAAGGTATGTACTTAATCGTTCTTATTTTTATTCAATTCATCTTGTAGTTGCCTGCGGACTTTTTGTTCGCGTTCTATAGCAGATGCCCTGTGCTGAGTAAATTCCTCCTCTAAATCAGTTAATTTCTGATTGGCATTTGAAGTGATTTGATTGCTGCTATTATATTTGAATATAAAAATCCCTGCCACCAATACCAAACCTCCAATAATAGACCATAATAAGCTGTTATATAAAGGCTTGTCCATGTTTGTCCCGAACAGTTGCATACTGTTTTTTTCAAGATTTACANTTTCTAATTCCTTAGTCACCTCACTTACTTTACTATTTAGTTCATTTATGGTGTTTAATTGATTAGAAATTTCCTTTTGTTGAGTGGAAATTTTAATATTAAATGCTTTTATAGAATCTAATACATTGTCTTTCATTTTAAAAATCCAAGTCTTTTTTATGACTTTATACTCTTGGTAACGACCAGATTTTTTAATAAGAAAATCAAATTGGYTTTCGATAGTTCCATTATCTAAACTTTGTTTGATTTCGTTGGTGTCTTTACTATTTTGAGCATTTATACTTAACGTAAGTATTAGAAGTGCATAGAATAATTTCTTTTTCATGGGTCGTTTTTTAAGAGTTCATGTGCTTTTGATAATAATCGAATAACTCTTGTAAATATTGTTCTTTGTCCGCACTATTTAGTAAAGAATATCGAAAAGAGTTCCAAGCAAGTCCTATAAGGTCTTTTTTAGTTAAATCTAACGCCTGTTGTATGTCACTAAAATTTTTGTTTAAATAGCCTCCAAAATAAGCAGGATCGYCYGAGTTAATGGTAACGCTCAATCCTAAATCCATCATTTTCTTTAAGGGATGATTTTTTAAATCGTCAACAACCTTTAAGGCTGTGTTTGAAAGTGGACAAACGGTTAATGCAATGTCTCTACGAATTATTTCTGAGACTAATTTTGAATCCTGTAATGCATTGTTCCCATGGTCAATCCGTTGAATTTTTAAATCATCAATAGCTCCCCATATATAGGTAGAGTCACCTTCTTCTCCAGCGTGAGCTACTGGAATATAACCAGCYTCTATGGATGCTTTATATACATTGATGAATTTTTCAGGTGGGTTTCCTTTTTCTGATGAATCCAATCCTACGGCTTTAATTTTATCTTTAAAAGGGAGTGATTGTTCYAAGGTTTTAAATGCTTCCTCTTCGCTTAAATGTCTTAAATAACTCATRATCAGTAAGGCAGAAACATTCAGATTTTCTTTTGCATCTTCCACCGCTTTTGAGATTCCTGTAATAACGGTTTCAAAAGAAACACCTCTTTCTGTATGTGTTTGGGGGTCAAACATTATTTCTGTATGCCTAATGTTTTCTTCTGCACATTTAGTTAAATATGCATAAGTAAGGTCATAAAAATCTTCTTCTTTAATTAGTACGCTTGCTCCTTGGTAATATATATCTAAAAAATCTTGTAGACAGTCAAATTTATAAGCAGCTTCAATTTCTTCCACTGAAGCATATGGAATTTTAACGTTATTTCTTTGCGCAATTTTAAACATTAACGCTGGTTCAAACGATCCTTCTATATGTAAATGTAATTCTGCTTTGGGTAAATTCTCTATAAATGTATTCATCCTGTAAAATTAACAAATTAGTACTACTTTTATGCATAACATAGGAAATTTGTCAAAAAAAGCGACCTTTGTATTAAACTTAAGTAAATGAAAAAATTAATTATTATTGGATTTGTTATAATTACAGGAATTATGGGAGCTATATTTTTTAAGAGTACGGATAATAAAAAAGGATTAGAAGTAGGAGATAAGGTGCCTTATTTTGAGTTATTAGATCAAAATGGGAGTTTATTTAAAAGTGATAATGTAATAGGAAAACAAGGTGTTGTTATTTATTTTTATCCAAAGGATGATACACCTGGATGTACAAAACAAGCCTGTAAATTTAGGGATGAGTTTGAGGTGTTTTCAAGTTTGAATGTATCCGTTATAGGAATAAGTAAGGATTCCGTGGAGTCTCATAAAGAGTTTGAAAAAAAGTATCAACTACCATTCACTTTATTAGCAGATGTTAAAAATGAGGTAAGGAAATTGTTTGGGGTGTCTAAATCAGCCATGGGAATGCTTCCTGGACGTGTTACGTATATTATTGATAAAGAAGGAATCATTCAATATATTTTTGATGATATGATGCATGCGGAAAAGCATATAGATGTTGCATTAGAATTTTTAAGAAGTTAAGTTACATCTTCCTTTAAATTCAAAGATTAGTAATATAAAAACGATTAAAATTACCGTAATTAATGTAATTTTGTAAAAAATTTAAAAAACATAAACAGATGGCAAGTATTAAAAATTTAAAAAAGGATATCAATTTTATTTTAGGAGACATTATTGAAGAATGTTATATCTGGGAATTAGAGAATCCTAAGAAAGAAAATGCAAATACGGAAGCTATCATTAGTGAAGTTTTTTTAGCGTTTGATTCTTTATTATCTAGAGTTTCTGAAAAAAATGTAGCCAACAAAAAAAGTCATTTTAAATCTATTAGTAAAGATTTAGAAACTGCTGCAGTAGCCTTAATCGGAAAAGTAAATAAGTTATAAAGTTTTTATAATTGTTCTTAAAATAGCGTTAAAATGTTTCAAGGCTGGGTTTAATTTATTAAATTAGCGTAATAATTTAAAGACTCTTTCGTTTTTAAATTAACCAATCTAAAACAATTTATTCATGGCAAGAGCAATGTTCGAGTATACCAAGACCATACTCAAAAAAGTAAGCTTCAATAAAGAGTTATTTACGAATGAACTAGAAAAAGCATTACAAAGGTTACWCCCTTTTGAAATAACAGAACTTTATTTATGGCTAGAGTCATTTACTAAAAATAAACCTGAGTTAAATGGTTACATAACATTAGTAGAACATATAGATAAAAGGAGCTTTTAAGCTCCTTTTTTTTGTAGTGGACTTATAATTTTTACATCACTAAAGGAAATAGCTCCTCTGACAACGCTATCTATTACCTGTTTTAAAGCATCTATAAGTTGTATTTTTAATTGCGACTTATGATAGAGTAAACTGACTTCTCTAGCCGGTACAGGGGCTTCAAATTCACGAATATTTTCGCAATCCTTCTCACTTAAATCCAAGGTTTGTAAATAGGGTAACAAAGTCATTCCTAAACCTTCTTTAGATAATTTTATCAATGTATTAAAACTTCCGCTTTGTAGTTGGAAAGGATTTTTATTGTTATTTCTATAGGCTTTGCATAGATTTACTACGCTGTCCTTAAAGCAATGCCCATCCTCTAATAATAGGATATCGTCAATATCTAAATTATCAATGCTTATTTTTTTTGATTCATATAAGCGATGTTCTTGTGGTACATATCCTACAAATGGTTCGTGGTAAAGAATTTGTTCTTTAATAGCATCATTTTCCAATGGGGTAGCCGCAATTCCAGCGTCTATATGTCCATCTTGTAATTTTTTCATAATCTCTTCCGTGGTCAACTCTTCTATTTTTAATTGAACCTTGGGATATTTACGAATAAAAATCTTTAAAAACATAGGAAGCAAAGTAGGCATGATGGTAGGGATTATTCCTAACTTGAATTCACCTCCAATAAACCCTTTTTGTTGATCTACAATATCAATAATACGATTACTTTCGTCCACAATAATTTTTGCCTGCTTCACAATTTTTTCTCCAATTTCTGTTAATTGTATTGGTTTTTTATTGCGGTTAAAAATTTTGGCTTCTAATTCTTCTTCCAATTTTTGGATTTGCATGCTCAATGTTGGCTGTGTCACATAACAATGTTCAGAGGCAACCGTGAAATTTTGATGTTCTGCTACTGAGAGTACGTATTTTAACTGGGTAATCGTCATTGGTATAAGTTTTTTTGATAAAGATATTAAAACTATTGATTATAACTATACTTTAATGATGTTTATTTTGAACAACTTTGCAGTATAGAAATTTAAAACATATTAAAAATGAATACAACACGCATTGGACTAGACGTTCAAAAATCTACATCGTTAGCTACAAATTTAAACAGTTTATTGGCAAACTTCCAAGTTTATTATCAAAATTTAAGGGGCTTGCATTGGAATATTAAAGGGAAGTCCTTTTTTGAGTTGCATGTTAAATTTGAAGAGCTGTACACAGACTCTCAGGAAAAAGTAGATATGATAGCCGAACGTATTTTAACCCTAGGAGGGGTTCCATTACACAGCTTTGACGACTATTTAAAAATAGCGAGTATCCCAGTTGGTAAAAACGTTTCAAAAGATACGGAAGCCGTGGAACTGGTGCTAAATTCTTTAAGCGAATTATTGAAGATTGAAAGAGTTTTATTGGAGGAATC
>NVSD01000064.1 GCA_002401105.1 Flavobacteriaceae bacterium
GTTCGCGTTCCAAATCCATCGTGTCCAATAATTGGGCTTTTTCTTGGCGTTCGGTTACGGTATCGGTAAAACCTAACAAACGGTCAGCTAGTGTGCTTTTTCCGTGGTCAATATGTGCGATAATACAAAAATTTCTGATGTGCTTCATGCGTCGTTGTCTTCTTCTTTGTTGATTTGCAAAGATAGTCAATTCTTTAGTATAACGGAAGGGGATAGTTGTTAGTTGTTGGTGGAAAGTGAAAAGGAGGGGGTGGAGGGGTGAAATTTGTGGGTTATGTTAAAATAATGGATGATTAGTTGTAAGTGTTATGTGATAAGTTAGCGTCACATCGAGTGGTTTTCAATTGGTTTTTAGAGAAAAAATCAATAGAAAATTGTATAGAGGTGTTTATTAGTGGGAATTGTGTTTTAGACGCACTTGGTTCTCGATACATTTTGCGGGTATTTTCTTGATAATACGTTCTTAAAATCACTCGAACTGTCGTTGAGTCCAAGCTTCCGGCCATCTCAATAGAATCAACAAAAAAAAGACCAAACAATAACTGTTCAGTCTTTCTATACATATAATAGGTATACGTTTTATTTAAACATACTTGTAATACTTCCTAATAATCCTCCGCCTTGTTCTTTTAAGATACGTGTAATATCGTCCATGTCAAATTTTCCATCATCACCTAGTAGAATAGTTTTTAAACTTGCTATTGTTTCAGGAACAGTTACAGAAATAAATGTATCGGCCATTTCTGACGATACGTTCATTTTTTCTTTCAATGCTGTTTTAATAGAGGAAGATATGTCTATCACAACTTTTTTGCCCATAATGTTTTCATCTCCCTTAAATATCTCCTTAATCGAGCTGATGTCTCCGGACATAGCAGTWTCTTTTAATTTATCCCAWGCCGTTGTTACGGATAATTTTACAGCTTCTCCTGCTTGTTCTGCAGACATTCCTGTTGATTCTTGAATAGCAGTTCCTGCTTTTTCTTTTACGGTGTCAATTACTTTGTCAATCATTGTTGCAATTTTTAATTAATTATTTCTTTTTCGAATGTCTAAGGTACCGTTTTTTTTGAATTGCTTTGGGTATCAATTTTTTGCAGTTTTTATTTTAGACTCCGTTTGTAGTTTTATGGATTAAGATGATAATTTATAATCGTTATGAATCAGCAAATAAAATGCCTAACTTTGCAGCCTAAAAATAAGAGATTTGGCAAAGATTGGAGATATTGAGTTAGGGAAGTTCCCATTGTTATTAGCACCTATGGAGGATGTAAGTGATCCACCGTTTAGAGTGTTGTGTAAAGAGCAAGGGGCAGATGTAGTATACACGGAGTTTATCTCTTCGGAAGGATTGATTCGCGATGCGGCAAAAAGCATTAAGAAATTAGATATTTACGAAAGTGAACGTCCTGTGGGAATCCAAATTTTTGGAGCCAATTTAGAATCTATGTTAAAAACGGTGGAGATTGTAGAACGATCTAAGCCCGATTTTATTGATATCAACTTTGGATGTCCTGTTAAAAAAGTTGTTTCGAAAGGAGCTGGAGCAGGTATTTTAAAGGATATCGACTTAATGGTGCAATTAACCGAGGCAATGGTAAAACATACGCATTTACCTATTACRGTAAAAACCCGCCTGGGATGGGATACGGATACTATTCGTATCGTGGAAGTAGCGGAACGCTTGCAAGATGTAGGTTGTGCTGCCATCGCTATTCATGGACGTACACGTGCACAAATGTATAAAGGAGAAGCCGATTGGACACAAATCGCTGATGTAAAAAATAACCAACGTATGCATATTTCTGTCTTTGGAAATGGCGATGTTGATACACCAGAACGTGCCATTGAAATGCGTGATAAATACGGGTTGGATGGTGCCATGATAGGGAGAGCAAGTATCGGAAATCCTTGGTTTTTTAAACAGATCAAACACTTTATGGCTACTGGTGAATACTTGCCGGAAATTACCATTGCTGACAGAGTGGAAATGGCAAAACGTCATTTACAAATGGAAATAGATTGGAAAGAGAGTGAGATAGTAGGAGTGATGGAAACAAGACGTCATTATACTAACTATTTTAAAGGAATCCCTCACTTTAAAGAGTACCGTTTAAGAATGGTGACTTCAGATGTAGCCCAAGATGTTTTTGATGTATTGAACGAAGTGGAAGCGAAATTTAGTTAGCCGTTAGTTTTGACTATGTAATGATTGATATAATGGTGACGTACTCTTATTTGTCCATTTTATTTCTGATATTAAGTAGTGTATAAAAAAGCATTGTATCTTTTAAGTATGGGCCAAAGCAATAGTCTCCGTATTTGATAGATTTGAAAAGTATTCTAAACCATCATTCTTTTTTTAAAAGGTTTGGATGGTTTTTTTTATGCTCAAAATTCTCCTACTATAAATTATTGATGGATGCTAGAATATACAAAGGTCAAGATTCAAATGACTAAATGATGTCATTTTAGTTTAATTCGGGACTCCTAGAAGTAAAATTAAAGTACAAGAGGAAATTTCCGAATAAAATATAAGCTACTTTTCTGTTTTTTTTGATCATTTTTTTAGATGCATATTAAATACCGTTATTCCTGATTAAAAAAAAACGAATTAATTTTTTATTTTTATTAGTGGTTTCTTTTTCGAAGTTTAAAAGAGGTCTTTTTATCATGAATTTATTTATAGTTTCGAAATCTAGTTAGCTGTTAGTTTTGACTTTGGATTGCGTTATCTAGCTATGTCGTACTCTTGTTTGTCTATTTTATTCCTGATAATAGCTAGTGTATAAAGGAGCATTGTATCATTTAAAAATTGACCAAAGCAATAGCCTCCGTATTTGATAAATTTGAAAAAGTAATCCAAACTTCATTCTTTTATCTAAAGGATTGGATGGTTTTTATTGCTCAAAATTCTCTTGCTATAAATTATTGGTCTATGCGAGTATATACAAATGTCAATATTCGAATGACTAAATGAGGTCTTTTTAGTTTAAATCGGAACTTCTAGAAGTGAAATTAAAGTCCGAAGAGTAAATTTCCGAACAAAATACGGGCTAATTTTCTGTTTCTTTTGGTCGTTTTTTTAGATGCATACTAAATACCGATATGTCTGTATGAAAAAAATAGAAATAAATTTTTATTTTTATGAGTGGTTGCTGTTTTGAAGTTTAAAAGAAATCATTTTTATCATGAATTCATTTAAAATGATTAAAAAATGTATTGTTTTTAATTAAATAAGAGAATGATTAAAGAATATAATGTTATGTTGATTTCAAACAATAAATAATGTATATTTGAGATTCCTCATGTGAATCAATTTTATCTATCGAGTAGATAATTTGATTTGATATGAGGAAAATTTACTTGTTTATTCTGTTTTGTTTGTTTTTTGCGAATACCTATGCTCAGTTGAGTACGGTACATTATATCCCGCCATTAACTACATTTAACGAGAAAGGTTCCGTACCACGGGATCAATATTTATATATTTCAACACCCTCTACTGCTTCTTTTGATGTTACCATTACTCCAGTTGGAGGGATTCCTATAATTAAATCCGTTTCTAATGTTGCGCCTGTTAGGTTTGATATAGGTATTGGATTTGGAACCCAACTATTTGTAGCTCCTAGTGTGACTGCACATAAGATTGTGAACAAAGGGTTTATAGTGGAAGCGCTCGAACCTGTATTTGTTTCTGTACGATTAAATGCATCTACAGGTAATTCACAAGCAGGTCAAATTGTGAGTAAAGGTATTGCTGGATTAGGAACTACATTTCGATTGGGGCATTTTATTAATGGTAATGGTGCTCCAGTTGATTATTCTAGTTTAGTTTCGGTGATGGCTTCTGAGGATAATACAACCATCAATTTTTCTRATTTTAATTCAGGAGTTAAAATACATAATAATGGACCTACGAGTATTGTTTTAAATAAAGGAGAAAGTTATATTATTCTTTTGAGAACAAATTTAGTCACTGCAAATCGAACAGGGTTAATAGGGGTGGAAGTGTCTTCTAATAAACCAATTGTAGTGAGTTGTGGTTCGTTTACCGGGTCAAATCACCCAACTCAACTGGGAGGAAGAGACATTGGGATAGATCAAATTGTGCCATTTGAGAGGACTGGAACTGAATACGTGTTTATTAAGGGTAATGGTGATGATTTGGTGGAGCGAGTGTTAATTGTAGCGCATGAAGATGCTACAGAAGTTTATAAAGACAATGGGGTTTTTATTGGGACACTTAATGCAGGTGATTTTTTGACCTTAGATGGGACTGATTATAGTCCAAGTAATAATTTATATGTGTCAACTTCAAAAAAAGTATTCGCATATCAAGGGATCGGAGGGAGTATTAATAATGCCAATCAGGGAATGTTTTTTGTGCCTCCTTTAAGTTGTCAAACACCAAAGACTATTGATAATATTCCATTTATTAATAAAGTTGGGAACAGGTCGTTTAATGGAGTGGTTACTATAATTACTGAAACCGGTGCTGTGGTTACAGTGAATGGTTTGGCTATTAGCACAGCTCCAAAGGCAATCATCGGGAATGCAGATTTTGTTACGTATGTAGTTACTGGCCTAGTCGGGAACGTATCTGTTGCATCCGATCGTCAAGTGTATTTGGCATCATATGGTACAAGTGGAGCAGCTACGTTTGGTGGTTATTATTCTGGTTTTATTTTTGAGCCAAAAATTATATTGGATACTCCGTTGGTAAGTGCTTCAAATACTTGTATTCCAAATGTTGAATTATCATTGTTTGATAATGCTTTTTACGATTCGTACCAATGGTTTTTTAATGGGAATATTATCCCTGGCGCTAATTCTGAAACATATACTCCATTAAATGCAGGTTATTATCAGTTGGAAGGCGTTATTAGTGGTTGTTCGGATACGATATTGTCAGAAAATATTCCTGTAAGTTTTTGCCCAGCTGATTTTGATGGAGATGAGGTAGGTGATAATATAGATGTGGATCTGGATAATGATGGAATCCTAAATTCAGAAGAATCTTATGGTGATTTTCTCTTGGATGTTTCTAATGTTCTGACTGGAAGTCTTGCTATTGTAGACGGACCTACWATAAATTATACAGGAATAATTAGCAAAGTAAATAACACAGTTGCTAGTCCTATTGTAGGAAYTGCTRCAGGTGTTATAACGAGCGAAGTTWGTGCCAACGATGGGAATAATTTGAGTGAAGTTTCCTACGAATTTAATACGGATATGCCTATTAATATACAATTTGAGTATGTGGGGAATTCTGTGATAACAGATGGTCAACTGGACGATCAAGAATATTTTGTGATAAAAGTGCCTACGGATAAAACGATTACTGTATTGGATCCGGATAACCAATTACTTATTGATGTAAATTATGATGGTGTTTTCGATGATATTATTACTGTGTTCTCTGCTTTTGAAATTTGTTTTAAACTGAAAGCAGCTAGTCTGTCAGCTGGAGCAGGTACTTTTAAATTTAAGAGTCATAGTGTAACAAAATTATCTTATACTCATATTAATGAATCTGAAACTGCAGGAAACAAAGTGTCGTTTAARATCTCTATAACAGATGTTGGTAGGGATACCGATTTAGACAACGTTTCGAATGCAATGGATGCTGATAGTGATGGTGATGGTTGTTCTGATGTGGTTGAAGCTGGCTTTATGGATGTTAATGGTGATAACTTTTTAGGAGGAACCCCTTTAATCGTGGATGATTTCGGAAGAGTAACAAGTGGGGCCGATGGATATACATCTCCTAGTTCGAATTATATTGTATTACCAGTATTGGTTATTGATGTACAACCAGAGGAGTTTATTGATGGATGTCAAGCAGCTGGAACTTTTGTGGAAGTGACGGTCGCTAATGCTGATTCATACCAATGGCAAAAAAAATCCGATGGAGGGATTACATGGGAAGATATAATAGACGACACGTTATATAGTGGTGCGACAACAAATAAACTTATTTTTACTAACCTTCCTTTGAGTGCTAATTTAACAAAGTACAGAGTTCATGTTATTGGTGCCGGGAATGGTTGTGGATTATTATCTAATGAGGCTACTTTAACAGTGGCTCCATATGTTACTTCTACTTTTATTACTGTCGGACCTATTTGTATTGGTGATATACTTAATCCTTTACCAACAACATCAGTAGAGTTTATGACGGGAACTTGGTCTCCCGTACTTAATAACACTGTTTCTACTACTTATACATTTACACCAACTGATGGTCAATGTACAAATCCTGTATTTTCTACCATGGAAATTGTGGTACATCCTTTACCTACAGTTATTGCCAACACAAATACTACCACTATTTGCTCAGGAGAAAGTGTAATTTTAACGGGAAGTGGCGCTGTGACTTATGTTTGGGATAATGGAGTTGTAGATGGAACATCGTTTGTTCCTACAGTAACTAAAACATATACAGTCATTGGGACAGGAGTGAATGGTTGTAAAAATCAGGCAGCAATCACAATAACAGTAAATCCATTGCCTACCATACTTGCAAATGCCGATACTACCAGTATCTGTATTGGAGAAAGTGTGATTTTGAAGGGAACTGGTGGAATTAGTTATATTTGGGACAATGGAGTCATAGATGGAACCTCTTTTATTCCTACCGAAACCAACACATATACAGTTATAGGAACAGACATCAATGGCTGTGAAAATATGGCAACCGTTACTGTCACGGTAAATTCATTGCCTATAGTTGTGGCAAATGTAGATAACACTACAATCTGCCTGGGAGAAAGTGTAACCTTAACAGGAAGTGGCGCCGTAAATTATAGTTGGGACCACGGAATTGTAGATGGAACTTCTTTTATTCCTGCCGAAACCAACACGTATACTGTAATTGGAACAGATTTAAATGGATGTGAAAATATTGCAACCGTTACTGTAACTGTAAAAATAATGCCTATCATTCTTGCCAACGCTACTAATACCACTATTTGCTTAGGAGAAAGTGTAATTTTATCAGGATCTGGTGGAATTAGCTATGTTTGGGATAACGGAGTTGTCGATGGAACATCGTTTATTCCTACAGCAACTAAAACATATACAGTCATTGGGACAGGAGTGAATGGTTGTGAAAATACTGCAACCGTTACTGTAACTGTAAAAACAATGCCTATCATACTTGCCAACGCTACTAATACCACTATTTGCTTAGGAGAAAGTGTAATTTTAGAGGGAAGTGGCGCTGTGACTTATGTTTGGGATAATGGAGTTGTAGATGGAACATCGTTTATTCCTACCGAAACCAACACATATACAGTCATAGGAACAGATATCAATGGCTGTGGAAATACTGCAACCGTTACTGTCACGGTAAATCTATTGCCTATAGTTGTGGCAAATGCTGATAACAATGCAATCTGTCTGGGAGGCAGTGTTACATTGACAGGAAGTGGTGCCGTAAATTATAGTTGGGACAATGGAGTAATAGATGGGAACTCCTTTATTCCTACCGAAACCAATACTTATACTGTAATTGGAACAGATGTAAATGGATGTGAAAATACTGCAACCGTTACTGTAACTGTAAAAACAATGCCTATCATACTTGCCTACGCTACTAATACCACTATTTGCTCAGGAGAAAGTGTGATTTTAGAGGGAAGTGGTGGAATTAGTTATATTTGGGACAATGGAGTTGTAGATGGAACATCGTTTATTCCTACGGAAACTAACACATATACGGTTATAGGAACAGACATCAATGGCTGTGAAAATATCGCAACCGTTACTATCTCGGTAAATCCATTGCCTATAGTTGTGGCAAATGCTGATAACAATACAATCTGTCTGGGAGAAAGTGTAACCTTAACAGGAAGTGGTGCCGTAAATTATAGTTGGGACAAAGGAGTCATAGATGGAACCTCTTTTATTCCTACGGAAACAAAAACATATACAGTCATAGGAACAGACATCAATGGCTGTGAAAATATGGCAACCGTAACTGTCACGGTACATCCATTGCCTATAGTTGTGGCAAATGCTGATAACAATACAATCTGCCTGGGAGAAAGTGTAAACTTAACAGGAAGTGGCGCCGTAAATTATAGTTGGGACCACGGAGTAGTAGATGGAACCTCTTTTATTCCTGCCGAAACCAATACGTATACTGTAATTGGAACAGATGTAAATGGATGTGAAAATACTGCAACCGTTACTGTAACTGTAAAAACAATGCCTGTCATATTTGCCAACGCTACTAATACTACTATTTGCTCAGGAGAAAGTGTAATTTTAACAGGAAGTGGCGCTGTGACTTATGTTTGGGACAATGGAGTTGTAGATGGAACATCGTTTATTCCTACAGCAACTAACACATATACAGTCATAGGGACAGGAGTGAATGGTTGTGAAAATCAATCAGCAATCACAATAACAGTAAATCCATCGCCTACCATACTTGCAAATGCTGATACTACTAGTATCTGTATTGGAGAAAGTGTAACCTTGACAGGGACTGGTGGAATTAGTTATATTTGGGACAAAGGAGTTGTAGATGGAACCTCTTTTATTCCTACCGAAACTAAAATATATACTGTCATAGGAACAGATATCAATGGCTGTGAAAATRTTGCAACCGTAACTGTCACGGTACATCCATTGCCTATAGTTGTGGCAAATGCTGATAACAATACAATCTGCCTGGGAGAAAGTGTAACCTTAACAGGAAGTGGTGCTGTGAGTTATGTTTGGGACAATGGAGTAGTAGATGGAACATCGTTTATTCCTACAAAAAGTAAAATGTATACTATGGTAGGTATAGATAGTAACGGATGTAAAAATACGGCAAGTATATTTATTGCAGTAAAACCCTTGCCTATAGTACTTGCGAGTACAAGTAATACTAGTATTTGCTTRGGTGAAAGTGTACGGGTAACCGGGAAAGGTGCTGTKAGTTATGTTTGGGACCATGGAGTRATAGATGGWGAACTGTTTACTCCTACCAAAACCAACACATATACAGTAGAAGGTACAGGTGTAAACGGTTGCATAAATRTAGCAACTGTTAYCATAATGGTAAATCCATTGCCTACTGTTATAGCAAATACTGATAATACAAGTGTATGTCTAGGAGAAAGYGTTKTGTTAACAGGAAGTGGAGCAGTAAGTTATATTTGGGAYRATGGTATTGTGGATGGAGYAACATTCATTCCAACTGAAACTAAAACATATAGAGTCGTAGGAAAAAATGCGAAAGGATGTGAAAATTMTTCTGAKATTACGATAACTGTTAAYCCATTAGTGGAACCATTGTTTATCGGAATACCTCCAATTTGTTCGGGAGAAGATTTAGAAGAACTGCCATTAGTTTCTACTAATAATATTTCAGGAACATGGTTGCCGGASCTTGACAATACACAAACTACTACGTATGTGTTTACTCCTAATTCTGGACAATGTGTACCTTTAATTAAATCTACAATTACTATTCAGGTCTATCCWATTCCTGATACTGGTGAGGCCGCTGAGGTTGTTGTTTGTGAYACTTCTWCTAASGTTAATTTATTTGAAGAGCTAGCAGGAACTCCCGATGTTGGAGGTGTTTGGACAAATGCATTAGGCCAAACGCTGGAGGATGGGTATTTGTCTGTTTTTAAGCCCTTGGAGGATCAGAGTGGTATTTATATGTATACCATTACCTCCGATAATTGTGGTGCAATGTCTACTAGATTGTTAATAAATGTAATTAATAAGCCCATTATTAAGGCTATTGACGTTGTAGATTTTTCTAGTAATAATACCATTACAATTCAATTGTCAGACAGCGAAACATATCAATATTCTATAGATGGATTTAATTTCCAAAAGGGAAATACATTTGAGAATGTGATTATCGGGGACTATACCGTATATGTGAAAAATGAGTGTTTTGAAGTAATGGAAGATGTAGAAGTATGTGGTGCTCCTAAATTTTTCACCCCAAATAATGATGGAGAAAATGATACTTGGCAAGTAGTCTGTTTTGAAAATGACCCAAGTGCAAGAGTTACTGTTTTTGATAGGTTTGGTAAAGTGATTAAAACTTTTAGTCCTAGTGCTGTAGGATGGAATGGAATGTATATTGGAGAATTATCTCCCTCTACAGATTATTGGTTTGTATTGGAATACACTAAAAACGATGTGAGAATGCGTAAAAAAGGTCATTTTAGTTTGATTCGTAGAGGTTTGGAATAAATAGTGGATCCGTTTTTGATAACATTCTTTTAACCTAAAGGTACTATTTTCATGATTTTGGTTCCATCATTTTTTTGTTGATTTACAGAAAAAAATGGAATTATTATTAATGGTTTTTGGGGCGTTGTTTTCTGTAATGAACCCTTTTGGTACGGTGCCAATTTTTGTGAGTTTGACCAAGGAACATACAAAGTCCGAACGGAGTGGTATTGCCTTCAAAACCTCCTTGAATATATTGGTTATTTTGTTGATTTCCTTTTTTGTAGGAAAGTATATGTTGGTGTTTTTTGGAATCAGTATCAATTCCTTGAAAATTGCTGGAGGTTTAATTATTACCTCTTCTGGCTTTGCCTTGCTAACTGGTAAGTTTAGTGAGCATAAAGGAATGAAAAAGAAGAATGTAAAAGAAGACTTGAAGTCACGTTCAGAAATATCTTTAACCCCCTTGGCATTACCTATGATAGCTGGACCTGGAACTATTTCTTTGCTGATTACCTACAACCAAGAGTTTACGTTGTTAAGGGATGTTATTTGGATTCTATTGGCAATTGTTTTGTCAGCAATAAGTGTTTTCTTAATCTTAAAAAGTTCACATTATTTTGTGAGAATTCTTGGAGCGTCAGGAATTAATGCCCTGTCTAGAATTATTGGTTTTATTGTAATTGCTATTGGAATAGAGTTTATAATAGCAGCAAGTTTAAATATTTTGAATGGACTCGTTAATTAGTGTATTAACCGCTCGGATATTCTACTACTTGCTATTTTAGCAGCAATAAATCCTAAAATAAGGATGGTAAGAATAACTGTAATTATGTTTTTTAAATTTAACTCTACAGGGTAAGGAAATGAAGAATTAATCATAAAAAGAGAGTATTCTAATTGTGCAGTTATCAATAGGATGCCTATACCAAGACCAATAAATAAACCGAAAGCTGACAGTAAAAAACCCTGTAAGACAAAGATGGTTTTAATTTGCTTTAAGGTACAGCCTAAATTGTTGAGTGTTTTTATATTGCCTTTTTTATCGAGAATCATCATTATTATAGCACCAATCACATTAAATAAAGAGATAATTACCACCAATGTAAATAGTAGGTAGGACATCAAATTCTCCGTGTTGAGCATTTTGTGTAATGCGGCGTTAAGTTCAATTCTTGTTTTTACTACGTAGGCATCACCAAGACTGTTCTGTAATCTCTTAGCAACGGTTTTTGAATTGCTATCTGCTGTTAGTTTTATCTCAACGGCAGTAACTTCGTCCTTTTTGTAATTCAATAATTGACGGCCTAATTCTAAAGGAATAAAAACATATTTATTGTTTACTTCTTGTGTAAGCTCAATAATTCCCCCTGGTTGGACAAATACTTCATTAAAAGCATTTTTTAAAGATGTACTGTATCCTTTTTGAGGCTTAGGAACGTAAATCTTTAGAGGCTCTGAAAAACTATATACCCCTATACTTAGCTTGTTCGCAATTCCAGCACCCACAACAGCTATCGGAAAAGGATGGGTGTCTACCCATTTTCCTATAACAATGGTAGTGTCCATCTTATTAACATTGATATAATTGGTGTCTACAGCTTTTATATAAGCTATTTCTGTTTTTTTGTTGTATTCAAAAAAAGCACGTTCCTCAATTACATGAGTTATCTGAGAAATACTAGCGTCTTCTTTTAATTTCTTTGAAAAAAAAGCATCCGCAATAAGTGTTTTTCCTTTATGTGAAGTGATTTGGATTTCAGGGTCAAATAAACTTTCAAAATTTAAACTAAATGTTTTGAGACCAGAAAATCCGGATAGGACTACAAATAACGACATCGTCCCTACAATAACACCAACCGTAGCAATTAGTGTAATAATATTTATGGTATTATTACTGCTTTTAGAAAAGAGGTAGCGTTTGGCAATGTAGAGCGAAAAATTCATTTAGTTTTTCTTCTTAGGAAATAAGATGTTTGGGTCTTTAATAGGATTTCCTTTGTTTCCCTTTAATGCGTCGTCTAAATCTTCGATATAATCCAAAGAATCATCACAGAAAAACTCTAAAGTAGGCATTCTTCTTAATTGATGCTTGGTGCGTTGCGCCATTTCATAACGGATAGTTTTGTTATTATGCGTAACACCTTTCATGATAGAATCACGATGTTTTTGTGGGAAAATACTCAAGAATACTTTGGCTACTGACAAATCCGAAGTTACATTAACTTTGGTTACAGATATTATCACTCCACTCATCCCTTCCTGCGCTGCTTTCTGTAGTACATCTACCAGGTCTTTTTGTAATACACCTGCTATTTTTTTTTGTCTATTTGTTTCCATTCTGCAAAATTAACGCTAAAATCCCATTAAAATTCTATAAATTTGTATTGATTTGCCTTTAGGAACCTTGAAATGATGGTTTAGGTGAGTTTTATAACCAAATGACCGTATAAAATTTGTTATACGTGTATATTTGACCATGTTTTTTAATGGAGAAATTAGAAGAATTCCAATGAAATGAAAAGCATGTCATAAATTAACATTTTGTAGTTTATTTGATGAGTTTAAAAAAGTGGTAGAAACTTAGAAAATGTTATTTTTACGCCGAAATCCAAATTTGTTTGTACAAGAACAATGGTAGGTTTAAAAATGATGATTTCTTTTAAAAAATATAATATACGTGAGTAATTCTTTTGAAAAGTACCAAAAACGACGCTTGAGGTCGTCTTATTTTTCTGTTGTCATTAGCATTTCCCTTGTGCTATTTTTAGTCGGGCTTTTTGGCTTGGTTATTTTGAAAACAAATAAAATCGCCAATCATTTTAGAGAGCAAGTTGCTATCACTTTATTTTTAAAAGATGATATAAGCAAAGAAACACTAAAAAAATATCAAGATGAGGTAACTAAAGAAGCTTTTGTGAAAAACATAAAATTTGTTTCTAAAGCTACAGCAGCTAAGAATTATAGTAAGGATATTGGAGAGGATTTTATTGCCTTTTTAGGAACAAATCCGCTAAAAGATGCCTTGGAAATAAGTGTTAAAGGGGAATTTGTAACACCTGAGAAAATGAGTAAAATCACCTCAGGATTTAAAAAATCGCCCTTGGTTTCTGAAGTTTTATATGATAAACCGTTGATAGAATTATTGACGAAAAATATTAAACAAGTGAGTTTTTGGATGTTACTGTTTAGTGGGCTATTTACGGTGATTGCAGTGGTGCTCATTAATAGTTCTATCAGGTTATCTGTCTATTCAAAACGATTTACTATTAAAACGATGCAAATGGTCGGTGCTACTAAAGGTTTTATAAGACGACCATTTATTTGGAAAAGTATTCAACTCGGTTTTCTAGGAGCTCTTATAGCCATGGGAGGGGTATTAGGACTCGTGTATTATTTGGATACAGTAATCCCTACTTTTGATTTATTAAATGATACCATGGATTTAGGAATATTAGCGAGTGGAATATTTTTATTGAGCATTTTAATTACTTGGTTAAGTACTTTTTTTGCAACACGCCATTTCTTAAATTTACGTACGGAAGAGTTATATTATTAAAAACAATGAGGATGCTGTTGTATCTCTAAAAAAATAAAAATGAATAAAAAGGTAGAAATAAAAGAACAATTCTTATTCGAGAAAAGAAACTATATTATCATGCTTGTGGGCTTGATTTGTATTGCGCTCGGTTTTGTGTTAATGTCTGGTGGAGGAAGTGATGATCCKGAAGTTTTTAATGMKGAMATTTATAATTTTMRACGTATWCGMTTGGCRCCAACGYTKGTGTTRWTWGGTTTTRCWATWGAAGTKTATGCYATTTTANCYAAWCCYMANAAAAANTAGTAGATGAATTACATACAGGCTATCATTTTAGCCATTATAGAAGGGATTACTGAATATTTACCAGTATCATCCACAGGGCATATGATTATTGCGTCGTCTTTTATGCATATCGCAGATGACGATTTTACCAAACTTTTTACCATTGTAATTCAACTAGGGGCTATCCTTGCGGTTGTTGCATTGTATTGGAAACGTTTTTTTCAGAGTATTGATTTTTATTTGAAATTATTAGTCGCTTTTATTCCAGCGGTTGTGTTGGGCTTATTATTGAATGATGTAATAGATGAATTATTGGAAAGTCCACTTGTAGTCGCTTTGTCATTAATAGGAGGTGGTTTTATTTTATTAAAAGTGGATAATTGGTTTAAGGCAAACGAAATATTAGATAAAGAAAACCCACAAGAACATACTGAAATTAGTTACAAAACAGCCTTCAAAATTGGGTTTTTCCAATGTTTGGCTATGGTTCCTGGAGTGTCTAGGAGTGGGGCTAGTATCGTAGGAGGAATGTCTCAGAAATTAAATAGAAAAACAGCAGCAGAATTTTCTTTCTTCTTAGCTGTTCCTACCATGTTTGGAGCTACAGCAAAAAAATTATTTGACTATTACAATGCAGGTTTTACATTGAGTGGGGAACAGGTGAATTATTTACTTTTAGGAAATGTAATCGCATTTGTTGTATCCTTAGTTGCTATAAAATCGTTTATTGATTATTTAAGTAATAAAGGATTTAAAATTTTCGGTTATTATAGAATTATTTTTGGTGTGTCGCTTTTATTGATTCACTTTTTTATATATCCCCTAACATTGATATAATGAAGACAGTAGATGAATTTAAAGAAGGACAAGTATTATTGGTAGACAAACCTTTAAATTGGACTTCTTTTCAAGTGGTGAATAAAATACGATGGAGTATTCGTAAAAAATTTAGTTTAAAAAAAATTAAAGTTGGTCATGCCGGAACATTGGATCCTTTGGCAACTGGTTTGTTGATTTTGTGCACGGGTAAATTCACAAAAGAAATTCACACTTACCAAGGGCAAGTAAAAGAATATACCGGTACTATTACCTTGGGAGGAACTACTCCTAGTTATGATTTGGAAAGTGAGATAGATCATCATTTTGAGTATAAACATATTTCTGAAAATCAACTTAAAGAAGCTACACTTCAGTTTTTGGGTGATATAGATCAGAAACCACCTATTTTTTCTGCCCTTAAAAAAGATGGAAAACGTTTGTATGAAATTGCCAGAAAAGGAGAAACCGTAGAAATTCCTTTTAGAAAAGTACGTATTGATGCTTTTGAAATCACAAATATAGACTTGCCTAATGTAGAGTTCAGAGTGGTATGTAGTAAAGGGACTTATATTAGGTCCTTGGCCTACGATTTTGGAAAAGCGCTAGATTCTGGTGCTCATTTATCTGTTTTAAGGAGAACTAAAATAGGGGAGTTCAAAGTAGAAGATGCAATTGATCCTATCGCTTTTGTTGATGATTTACTAGGAGGATTGAAAGAGGACTAAGCTTTGTTAAGGCTCATAAAAAAACTTCCTTGTATCCATGGATACAAGGAAGTTTTTTTATGCTTCTTTTTTGAAGTTTCGAGTTATTCACTCACCAGTTTCATCAATTCATCCATTGTACTCACTCCTTTATCCTTATTATACCACATTTGTAAGTTTTTCTTTATTTCTGCATCTATCACACCATGCTCTTTTTTATAATCACTTACTAGCTTTGCCGCAGCAGACGGTCTAGGTCCCCATGAGTCAACAACATTATTTTCTCCATCAAGAATAATTAATTTTGGAATGGCTTTTCCTCCATTTGTCAAAAAATGATTCATTAAATCCTCGTTCTCATCTCTAAGTACAATTTTTAATTCTAGTTTGTCAGATCTTTCTGCAACATGATTTATGATTGGAGCTAATTGTGCCGCGTCACCACACCATCCTTCTGTGAGTAATAAAAAAGTTCGTTTTTGGGAAAGAGTATCTAATTTTTCACTAATAGATTCAGGTGTTTTTAACGTTTTGTCCAGTCTAGTCATTCTTTTATTGTTTAATAAACTGTACTGGAATAAATCTTCAGATTGATTAGGACCTGTAGATTTATTTTCATTTAATAAATCTGTTA
>NVSD01000065.1 GCA_002401105.1 Flavobacteriaceae bacterium
TATATAATTTACTGTCTTCAGCATTTCCAGGGATGACCGCACTCTTTAAAAGATTGGTGTGAGAATTGTCTCTTACTCCGAAGTAGAAGGCTTAATACGCCCCTTTGTAAAGCGTGTGAAACCTTTAAATTGGGTAGCGAACAAAAAAAACTATCCCTCAAAAATTAAAGCAGGACGTTATTTCATTAAAAAAGGAATGAATAACAACCAATTAATCAATTTACTCAGAAGCGGGAATCAAACGGTTTTAAAGCTCTCATTTAACAATCAGGATACCTTAGAAAAATTAGCAGCAAGAATTGCGGAACAAATAGAGCCAGACTCGATAAGTATTCTTACAGCACTAAAGGATCCAATTTTCTTGGCTTCAAACGATTTTAATCCACAAACGGCTATTGCGATGTATATTCCAAATTCTTATGAATTTTATTGGAATACCTCCGCGAACAAATTCAAACAACGCATGTTGAAAGAATACCATCGTTTTTGGAATGCTACAAGAAAAGCAAATGCAAAAAAACAAGGTTTATCACCTTTAGAGGTAAGTACCCTAGCTTCTATAGTTCAAAAGGAAACTGCTGCAATAAGTGAACGCCCAGAGGTAGCACAATTGTATTTGAATAGACTTAATAACAACTGGCCATTACAAGCTGACCCGACTGTTATTTACGCAATCAAAGCAATAAAAGGCCAAGAAACAGTTATAAAACGTGTCTTATTAAAAGATTTACAGATAGATTCTCCATACAATACCTATAAAATAAATGGATTGCCTCCAGGTCCTATAGGAATGCCAGATATATCCGCTATTGATGCCGTTTTAAAACCAAAAAAACACGCGTATTTTTATATGTGTGCGAATATAGAGACTCCAGGAAGGCATGTTTTTGCGAAAACGTTGTCGCAACATAACAGAAATGCTATTAAATACCAGCAATGGCTAAACAAACAAGGGGTTCGTAGATAATCAACTACAAACTACTTTATTAGCAGCAAAAACAAAAATAACATAAAAATAATCTGAACGTTTGTTTATTTAAAATAATTGTATATCTTTGCACCTCGAAATTTTAAAGGGAACTTTTAACCTAAAACCCTGAAGATGATGAAAAAACATATACTGTATACAATTATTGTGACATTACTATTTTCGTTTTTAGCACTTACGAAAGATGAGGACAAATCCATTTATACTGTTACTTATAACGAAGACACCGTAAGTACTGTATTAGCAATGGAGCACAGTGAAGAAGAGGAAATGTCCCAAATACCATTTGCAGGAAACGCATTTGTTGGATTTAAAGAAGCGGTAGCTTTTAAAGAATCTCAAGGAAGGTACTCCGTAGTAAATAGTTTAGGATACTTAGGAAAGTATCAATTTGGAAAATCGACGTTAAAAAGRTTCAAAATATACGACACCAAAAAGTTCTTGAATACTCCAGAACTACAAGAAGATGCTTTTATAGCATTGTGTTCGTTAAATAAATGGATTTTAAGAAGAGATATAAAACGAAGCGTAGGTAAACGCATGAATGGTGTGCAAATAACAGAATCTGGTATTCTGGCAGCAGCACATTTAGCAGGAGCCGGAAACGTAAAAAAATTCCTGAGAACAGGAGGTAATTATGCATTTGAAGATGCTAATGGTACTACCATTAAGCACTACATGAAAAAGTTCTCAGGTTACAATACTTCTACTATTAGGGCKAATAAAAAGCCTGTWTTAGGAGAAATKATCTAAATTTGGTTAGATGNTAAAAATGCTCACTNTTNNNNTNANNANWKTKWKYRTTTTWYTWRYTTAWAAACTACCAATGTARATTRTTRTGAGGTATYGTATCCATGTAAAACTCCAAATCCCCACCCTTTAATACGGTTTTAAATGGTATTGAAAGCTTATCATAAGCCTTCCCAYCCCATGTAACAGATTTAATATAATATCCTTTTTTAGTACTGKTTTTACGTTTTAGTTGCAATCTTTTACCAGCTGTATTCGCTACCTTAATACTCACCTTATCAAAAATAGGACTTCCAAACTGAAAGTTAGGTGTTTTTTCTGTCAAGCCTTTAACATCAAACAAACCAATAGACGACATAACRTACCARGCTCCTAACTGCCCYTGATCTTCRTCTTGTCCGTATCCGTAACCATGAATTTCTTCRTCGCCATAGAATTGATTTCCAATCAAACGCGTCCATTTTTGAGTCAACCATGGTTTTCCTGAATAATTAAACAWCCAGGAAATATGTAAATTTGGTTGATTYCCATGATTGTACAAGGTTTCAATTCCTGCAAAAGCATCAATTCCTACGCCTCCAAAATCAGTTTTAGCCGAAATAGTAAATATMGAATCCAAGCGTTTATTAAAMCGCTCCTCTCCYAACATCTCAATTAATTTTTTAGGCTGATGMGGCACGTAAAAAGTATATTGCCATGCATTTCCTTCTTGAAAACCTTCCCARGATTTTAAAGGRTCAAAATTTTGCATAAAAGAACCATCTTTCATAACAGGTCTAAACAATTGWGTCTCTTTATCAAAATACCGCTTCCAATTACTCGCTTGTTGCATTAACAAATCRTAGTCTTSTTTTTTWTCTAATTTAGCTGCCATTTGAGCTACGGCATAACTACTAAAGGCATATTCTAACSAATGTGACACAGAAAAAGGACCTCCTTCAGGTGTATCCAACCACCCCGTTTTATCRCCGGGAATATAATTTATAAACCCTTGTTCGACAAAACCTTTTAAGTCCATTTTCCCTGCKCCTCTTTTTCTTTTGTGATAAGTAACTTCGTTTTTTAAAGCAGCTTCATARGCCAAGTCAATATTTGTTTTTAGGATACCTGTTTGATAGCCTGCCGCTAAAATTAGACTCGTAAAATTAGTTCCAACTCCGGACACATACCTTCCATTTGCAGTTCCATCCGCTAACCAACCCGAATTTTTATACACCTCTAATTGGGATTGTAAAAAATCGTTATAATAGTCCGGCCATACCAGGGCCCAAAGCTGGGTCAAATTCCAAAAAGCRCCCCATACCGCATCGGTATTATAAATATTATAGGCCAATGCTCCATTTTCTAAWACAGGAACTTGACCGATAGTTCCATCATTCTGAGGAAAAGCACCATTTACATCATTGGTAAGTCCCCTTCCCAATAAGGCATGAAACAAGGCGGTATAAAATTTGGTTTTGTTTTTTACATCGCCATCCGTCACTCTAATTTTATCAAATTCATTTTCCCAAGTGATTTTTGCTTGCTTTAATGCATCATCAAAACTTAAATCAGCAGTTTCGGAAATTAAATTTTCTTTAGCATTCGCTATCGAAGTATATGAGAGTCCTGTTTTTAACACTATCTCTTCATTTTCCTGAGTCTTATATTTCAAAAACAATCCTGCCCCAATCCCATAGGCTTCTTTGGTGTCATACTGTACTTTATTTCCATTAAACCCTCCAAAACTAGTTGGTTTCTTACTAAGTTCTGTATAAAAATACATTTTAATATCTCCGTCTTTCTGGTATTTTTTCACATATTCCGGATAGGTAATTACATAGCCTTCAATAGCACCGTCCGCATTCAGTCTTACATGAGCATCTTTTACTTTTCCACTTTCACCTAATTGATTTCCAATATCAAAAATTAAGGTCGCATCGTCAGTTTCTGGAAAGGTATAGCGCATAAACCCCACTCTTTTAGTTGCGGTGAGTTCCACTTGCACATTGTAATCCTTKARAWGCACTTTATAATATCCAGGTTGGGCTAGCTCCTCTTTCTTATCAAATCTGGATCGATAGCCATCATYTGGGTTTTCCAAACTTCCCGGAACTGTTTTTAAGTCGCCTGTAATCGCAGTAAACAAAAAGCCTCCTATTTGAAACTCGTGTAATTGTGCGAAACCTTCTATACTCTTATGCCGAGCATCGTAACCTACCGCTTCCCAGCCGCTTTTGTTACCGTAAGAACCATTCGTTGAAGGCGCCAATTTTGCCATTCCAAAAGGCAGTGCAGCCGGTGTGTAAAAAAACCATCTACTGTGTGCCGTCCCTATATTTGGATTTACATATTGCGATAGATTTTCTAAGGTTTGTCCTTTGTCTTCTGGACTACAATTCACAAAAAAAAATGCAAAACACAGCCCTATTAATTGTACTATTTTTTTCATTATAAATTTCTTTTTATGTCAATATCGTAAGTGAAATAATCGGTGTGATAGTAGACTTCATTATATTCTACAGCTCTGTTCCCTGTATCAAATACCACCCGTTCTCTTTTTAAAACCGGATTTCCTTTGTCTAACTCAAGCCAAGTAGCTATTTGCTCGTCTGCACCTACAGCCCGAAGTCTTTCCTTAGACAGGGATACRATAACATCGCAGTCTTTTTCTAATAAATCATACAGAGGTGTATGRAAATTTTCCTTTCCTGTGATACCTACTCTCGGATGAAAATAGGATACTGAATACAAATATTTYGCCTCTTTGGARCCTCTTACTTTTTCTAATTTCCACACCTGTTTTCCTTCTGATAATTCTAAGGCCAACATTACCTCTTTRGGAGCTGGAACTAGCGATATTTTCACCAAGTAATTTACAACTTCAATGCCTTGGCTTCTCATTTCCTTAGTAAAGGAAATCCAATTGTCCAATCGCGTACTKATMCKTTTAGTAATTACTTTGGACCCTACTCCTTTTTTGCGTTCTACAAGCCCGTCGATGACCAGTTTKGAAATAGCCGCTCTTATGGTATTTCKAGAAACCCCTAATTTCTTAGCCAAGCCATCCTCCTTAGGCAATAAACTTTTCCCGTTACAATAAGGCTCTTCTGTAATTAATTTACGTAGAAACTTTTCTATTTGGGCATGTAGCGGCACAGGGCTTTTATGATCTATTTTAAAATCCATTGTCATTAATTTAAACTCAATATTACTGTTATTTTGTAGATTTAGCGTAGTCTTCAAACCCTAAAATAGCGTCGTATAATACACCTGCTGAACCTTTAAATGTAGCCGAACCTTTAGGTAGGTTATCCACGGTATACCATTCGTAAAATCCATCATTTTTAACTACTCTCTCAAACATAGGCAATGCTTGCTCATATGCCTCTTTAACAAATCCATTGTCAATTAGCGTTGTAATCATTCGAGCTCCAAACCACGTCCAATCTCCTCCATTTTGGTAGCCATATGGATACATTCCCTTGTTTTCAAAAGCCCACGCTGGATATGGAGGATACATCGTTAATCCGATAGATCCAGCTCCCGACGCTTTTACGTTCGCAATCATTTTATCAAGCGATATTTTTATTTGTTCTTTTGACAACAAACCTGCCTGAATAGCAACGGCGGTTCCTCCATGGTAATAAATTTCGTTTTCATTAAAGTCATTTGGATAGGGTGAACCGTCCAAATAAACATGGGGAATAAATTTATTATTTTCAGCATCCCACAGTACTTCCATTGTTTGTTCAGCTACCTGATTACGAATAGACGCCCATTTACTTTTAGTAGCGGGTAATATTTCCATCATCTGATCTAAGGCAATTAAAAACATGGCATTATCATAAATATCTAAACAGTATTTCGTGTCGTCCGTAATGTAGACACCCCAAGGATGACTGTGTTGCACATCACCCCAGTCGGCAGTAGTAGCACCATATACCAATTSATATTTWTCWGACCATCGGTATTTCATAAGAAACTCCATGGCAAACTCCATGCGCTCGGCAACCGTTTTATCACCCACTTTTTGAGCTAAAAAMTCWRTRTTTCCTGTTTTYTTYACRTATTTATATACGGCGTGAATTAAAGAACTTTCRTGATCTGTTTCCACCGTATTCTTATGTCCACAATAAGTTGGTTCCAAATCATTGTAAATATATTCATAGCCACCTTCCGTTTTTACGGCTTTCGACTTTGGAATAAATCCGTCTATTATGTTTCCATCAGCTCCYTGYAATTTAAAAAACACYAATAAATTCTCCTCCAATTTATCAGCAGGAAARACTTCAGAAGACAAATCGATAAACGTCGCATAATCYCTWATCCAAACTTCGGAATAACCATCGCCTGCATTAAAGCCTTTTTTAATAACATCKATGGCTTTACTTTTTACCAAAGCGAGCTGTTTGTTTTGAATAATTTGAGATTGCAACTCCSTATCTACAGGAGTACTATTTRCATTCTCATTTTGACCACAAGCCGATAAAAGCAAGGCACTAACTAAAATTAAAACTATTTTTTTCATGATATRTTCTTTCTATTACTTGGYAGGAAATTCTTTAATTCCCCAGTTCTTATTTGGTGTATCACCCATTTCTAAAATCAATTCTCCTCCTTTTAGAAGTTCRCTYGCATAAAACCAACATTGATCTAGTGGGGTTCCATTTAAAAAGGCTTTTTGGATGTATTTGTTAAGTCTACTATTATTTTCTGYTCGTATGGTAAAYGTTTTTCCTCTTCCGTATTGATTTCCTAAATCAATGATTACCTTTTCAAAAATGGGACTTCCTATTTCGTAAATCGGATTGACACTTGTACCTCCGTCTGTTTGAAAAAGTCCAATAGAGCTCATTATAAACCAAGCACTCATTTGCCCTTGATCTTCATCGCCTAAATAAGCATTAGAAATACCAAACCCATAATATCGGTCCATAATAGCCCTCACCCATTTTTGAGTAAGCCAAGGTTTTTGCACCCAATTAAACAGGTATGCAAAATGCATGGACTGTTGGTTACCTTGCATAATGGGATAATCCCAATACAGTTCGTTCGGTGCATTATATCGCCATTTATAACTTTCTCCGAAGCCCCAATCCAACCGCTCTATAAACCTATCTTTTCCAATCATTTTTGCCAATTCAGGAATGTTTTGAGGTACAAAATAAGTCAACTGCCAAGCATTCCCTTCTACATAATGATGATTAGCTCCCGATTTATAAGGATCAAAATCTGCCAACCAATTTCCTTGAGCATCTTCCATTCTTGCAAAACCAGTATCGGTATCTATCACATTTTTCCACCAATTTCCACGATCATTAAAATAAGTATAGGCTTGCTGCTTCCCCAAGGCTTTCGCAAATTGCCCTACGGTATAATCATCAAAGGAATACTCCAAAGAGTTTGAAAATCTACCTTTATCATAGGGCACGTATTTGTGTTTTAAATAGGTCGCTAAATCAACATTTCCAGCCAAACCATCACCAACCTTCACCGCATTGGTCGTTTGCATTTTATGCACGGCTTTAAACGCTTTTTCAGCATCAAAATCTCGAATCCCCATCTGGTAAGCTCCAACGATTAATGGAATTTCATGTTCCGCAACCATCACAGGCACATATTCCATACCAGCAGGACCTTTGGCCAAGTAACCTGTTGCATCAAACATAGCTAACTGAGAATGGACCCATTTAGAAGACCATTCCGGCGTTACCAAATTCCAAAACTGATTTAAATTCCAAAAGGTATTCCAAAAAGCATCACAGCCTAAAGCCACATGATTAGGATCGGTGAATTGTTGCAAATTTTCTTCCGCATCTATCCAACTTCCATCCACATCACTAAAAATATTTCTACTCGCCAGTGAACGGTACATATTGGAATAAAAACGTGTTTTTTCCAATTGATTATCGGAACTCACCTCCAGGCGTCCTAATAAATTATTCCAAGTATCCTTTTGATGTTTTACCACCTTTTCAAAATCCCATCCGTAAGGGCTAGAAATCTCCGTCGATAAATTTTCACTCGCATTTTTTATACTCACATAGGATATTCCTGTACGCACTTGAACTTGCTTATTAATTGAAGTATCAAAATTCACAAATGCCCCTATATTTTTAGGGTTTACAGTCTTTATATGTTTTTGATAGTTGATTWYATCATTCTCCCAAGTCCCCATTTTTTGAATGGGCTGGTCAAATTCTATTACAAAATAAACTATGTATTCCTGATTGATTCCCTTTGACCAGGTATTAGGCGTTATTTGATGACTGTATCCTTCTATTCGATGTTCGTTTACCTGAGTAATTACAGCATTTTTAATTAAGTAACTATACTCAGCAGGAATCAATAAATCAATCATAACCTTAGAGGAAACACTCTTATCAGGATAAGTATAACGTTGAAAACTACAGCGCGTTGTGGCTGTAATATCCACATTGATATCATAATCAGTCAATGTTACATGGTAACTTCCCAAAGGCGCTTTTTCYGARTTTTTATCAATTCTAGATCGATATCCYTGGTCAGGCATTCTTTGATCTCCCACCTTAATTTTTAACGCTCCATTGGCTGGCATCATCCCTAAACCCGCCATAGTCCATTCGTGGATATGACTAAAACAGCCTATATTTTCAAAAGTAGGTTGATAACCACCTTGCCAAGCGGCATTCTGATTGTCAGGGCTTATTTTCACCATTCCAAAAGGCATCCATGGCCCAGGAGCAATCATCCAACGAGAATGGGCGGTCCCCAATTTGGTATTTACATAATCTGCAGGGCTCACACCGGGTTTTGAAACTCTTTTCACCTTGCCAAAAGCGATGCGGTTCCCATTGATGAAAATTGAATAATTACTTGTAATTAAAGCACCTTCTCTAGGTAAAGGCACTTCAAAAACATAGTTCCCTTGCCTTATTGTAGCCTCGTAAATTTCTTTATCATCCAACTGAACAGATAACTCAGATATCCCTTCTAAATGCTGAACATCTACCAATAACACCTGATGCAACTCGCCTTCCTTTTCTATACTATACGCAGCTTCTTTTACTGATTTAACTAAAGCCATTTCAGGGATGATCAACGTATAATCTAAAGGAGTTCTAAATTCTATTTGATCAAATACCAACCAACTACCATCAATAGAAGTAATATTTAGCTGGTTTCCTCCATTTGTTAGATACTCGCTAGGTATTTTTAAACTGATAACTTGAGGACTTGTGTTTGACAGATCTCCGATAAGAGCGTCGTCTCCTTTTGTTCCAGGTTGGAGCTGCTTTGCCCAAGAATACCCATTTAAGGTGATTTTCACCAGAGGAGCTAARGCATAACTACAGTCCAATATGTGAATATTAATAATTACTGTGTCATCAACATTCGCTTTTAGAGGTTTGTCWACACTAAATAATATATTGAGTACATGGGAGCGAATCCCAGACAATCCAGCGGTCCCCGCCCATGCATCCATGGCACCCGCCAATACATATGGAAAATCTGTTTGAGTCTTCGAAAAACCGACCGCATAAAACGTATCCTCCCAGCCAAAATCATTTTTTAAAAAGTCTTTGTAATTATTTGGAGCCAAGGCAAACTCCTCCGTACTTCCATTCAATGCACCTATAGACCATAGTACTTTTTCTTGTGCCATTCCTATCGTAGAAAAAGCATAGATAAGCAGTACAGTCACATTTATTACTATTGATTTTATCATAATTGAGAGGGGATTATTAAGGCTTAACATGCCGAATCTTTTACAAAGGAAACAATCATTTTCGCWGGTRCTTTTCCTTTATTTATCAACSTATAAGACTTGGCAGCAGCAGGTACAATAAACGTTTCAGCAAAATTAAATAGCTGAGATGTACCATTAATTTCTTCTACAATTACTTGCTCTCCTTCCACCAACATTAACACATGGCAGTGTCCATTTGTCTCAATATTTATACGTGTATCAAATTCATAACGTACCACATCGTAAAAATGGTCTTTGTGGGTAGGTAGATGAATTTTTTGCCAGTCTTTTCCGCTCTCTTGGACATATTGCTTCGCGATTAAAGTATCCTGTACCACGGCAGCTTTACGACTGAAATCTATATTATCAAAGGCACGCCCAATATTCAAAGGCCTCGCTTGTCCTTCCATATCCAATCGCTGCCAATCGTACATTTTAAAGGTGAAAATATAAGGAGTTGCACTTATTTCTAATACCATATTATTGATTCCAGAACAATGTACTGTACCGTGTGGAATTAAAAACAAATCAKSWYWTTTKGAAGGNNCTTTKNTGAWTWWWSTKKTSTRKMWMKAKYYMMWKKTKARAWYKYWSAMWRTCTTCTAAAACTTGTTTAAATTCAGTTGGATTGATATTTTCCTGAAACCCTAAGTATACGTGCGTATCTTTTTCCGCATCCAAAATATAATAAGTCTCGTCCTGGGTAAAATTTTCTCCAAACTCTTGTTTTATATAATCAGGTTTTGGATGGCATTGTACGGAAAGGTTTCCTCCATTATAGGTATCTAAAAAATCAAAACGAATGGGGAATTCTTCTTTAAATCTATCTGCTGCTGTTCCTAATACATTTTGGTACTGAGCAAACATTAAGGTATCAAAAGTAACCTCTAATAACAAGTCATTATTTTGCAACATGATACCATTTTCCGGAGCAATTAATTCAAAAGACCAGGCATAATTTGGAACATCAGGATTCAACTGCTTGAAACGTTTTTTCATCCAATCTCCTCCCCAAACACCAGGTTCAAACCATGGTCGTGCTCTAAACACCGCTGTACTCATCATTTTTAAGCTATTTCGCAAACCATCTCCGAGCATCCACGTTGGATTCTTTGGACGTTGTTGATCTAGTACTATATCCGCAAGCGGTACTAACTGTTTTTTTAAGTGATTACAAACAACCCAATCTACAAAGTAAAAATGCTTGTACATTTGCTTATGAGGCTTCGATTTAGTCAAGCCTAAGTTCAATATTGCATTTGAACGCATGCGATATTGAATTTCATTTTTAGGAATATCGGCATAAATTAAATAACCTTTTAGAGTACACAGACTCGCACCCACTCCATAAATAATTGTAATGTCTACAGTATCGTCTCGTTGAATTTCACCAATAGATGTTTTAAAATAATCATCCATTTTCAAGCTCGTTTTCTTTCCGAAAACTGGATCATTTCCTCCTAAAAAAGGAGCGGTCAATGCAGAAATATCTTGATGACTTTTATAAAATTCTTGTACATTAATTAGGGTAACTCGCTTAGAAAAAGTTTTTAAATGATAGGATAGACTTGTAACAATTTCATCAAAATCAACTCCTATATAACCGTCTACAATTACAACTTGTTGTTCCTTTAATTCTAGGCTCAAGTTTTTATATCCTTCATAAATAAAGTCGGAAGTTTTAAATGATGGAAACACATTGTGCTTGCTGTCATTTGAATTTACGGGATGTTTAGGCGCTAAGTATTGAGATGTTTCTCGTATCATTTTAATCATTATTATGTATAAAACAAATATACATAAAAATCGGTATGTTCAAACATATGAACATAATAAAATTACCCGTAAAAAACCCGATAAGTAACAGGTACATACCGGGTTATATGTTTAACATTTATGTACTAATGACTATTTTACCATGTTTTTTAGGCCTAATAATAGGACATATACAAAACAAACTACGAGTACTGACATAGCCGCCATTAAACTAACATATTGACTTAACAAGCCCATAACAGGAGGAAGTACTGCACCCCCAACAATAGCCATAATTAATAAGCCTGATATTTCGTTAGAACGTTCTGGCATTTTATCTATTGCGATAGAAAAAACGAGAGGAAACAGATTTCCTGCACCAAATCCAATTACAAATATTGCTATTTGAGACATTAAAAGTGAATCGCTAGAAAACAGAATCCCCATTCCTATCAATGCAAGCCCAACGGAAGCAATTAAAAAATGCACCGGTTTTAAGAATTGCAATAAAATGGCACCTAAAAATCGACTGATCATAAGGGCTGTAAAATAAATACTGATTCCATAAGATGCCTGCTCTATACTTATCCCGTGATTTTCCATTAACAATCCTTGAATGTTAGAATTCATTCCAACATCTGCACCAACGATTAAAAAAATAGCCATCACCACAGAAAATATAAAACCATTTTTTAACAAGGCCATACATGATTTAAAGGTGGCGCGAACATCATTAGCACTTGTTTCCTTTATTGGAGTCGCTTGCAACCATAATAAGGACAAGCCAGCGACAATCGCATAAACAAGTAATACAAATTTCCAATCGCCAAAGGAGGCCGCTACATAGGTAGCAATTATAGGTCCCAATAAAGATGTTATGGCTTTAATAAATTGAGATAAGCTCAAAAAACTAGATAATTTTTCTTTGGGTGTTACTTCTTGTAATAATGGGTTTGCTGATACTTGAATAATCGTATTACCAATTCCAATCAATGCAAATGAAGCCAACATTACAGCAAAAGAATACCACATAAATGGGAGTAACAATCCAATAATAGTAATTACAATCCCTATAGTCATCATTCTTTTTTTTCCAATACGGTCCTGCCAAATTCCAATGGGAATAGAACATATAAAAAACCATACAAACACCATGGAAGGTAAAAATTGCGCAACAGAATCTGACAATTGAAAATCCTTTTTAACAAAGCCCGTAGCGAGCCCCACAATATCCACAAAGCCCATAACAATAAATGTAAGTAGCACAGGAAATAAATATTTTATACCCAATTGATTTTTAGTCATATTTTCTATAATTTATAAAAAATGCTCACTTTAATGGTGAGCATTTTTTGATTTAATTAGTGGTTTATTATATAAATGGTTGGTTTCTATTATTAACTTTCAGGTAAATCATTTTTTACTTTGTCCCAAAAGGATGCGTCAAATAGTTGAGCACTCCCAATTATCGCGGCTTCTTCACCTAGGGAAGAAACATGAAATTTAACCTCTAAATTCTGCTCCTTAAACCCTGCCTCAACCTCTTCTAAGAAATAACAACTTGCATTGGATATATTTCCACCTAGGATAATTAATTCTGGTTTATATTCTTTTATATAAGGAGCTAAAAAGCTCACTAAATTTGTTGCAAACTCACGAAATAACTGTTTAGAAAAGGCATCGTAATCGACCACCAATTCCTTGACACCGTTCACTTCTTTTCCCGTCAATTCAAAATAACGTTTTACAAACCAACGTGTAGAAAAATAATCATCTGCTACGCTTCTTTTAAATGGTTTGTCCCATAAACAGCCTCCTTCCGGAACGTCCTCCGCAATTACCACTGGGAGTCCATCGTTGATAAAAGTAGATCCAAATCCTGTTCCTAAAGTAAGAGCGATTACTTTTTTAGCTTCTTTAGCATCTCCCAAAGAAGAAACTCCTACACCAAAAGAAGTCGCATCGTTCATAAAACGAAAATCAACAGTTGAAGTATCTAGGTATTGAATTAATTCTTCCGGAATAGATACATTAAATAATTCCTCGTATTTATCGTTTGTTTCAAATAATGTAATTCCCTTTTTATAATTACAGGGACCNGGCATGGCAAAACCAATTTTAGGATTTAGTTTTAAATCCCTTACACTGTGCATGGTTTTATTAATTACTTGACTCCACCCAGCCAATACGATATCCTTAGCCGCTTTGTTATTTATTTTCGCTGAAAAGGTTGAATTCGGTACTATCTTTAACGTATTTAAATATACGGCTGCACTTATAATATGACTTCCTCCTACATCTACTCCTATGGCTATATTACTGTTCATTTTTTTATATTTTAACCTATTACGGTATGAATTTTCTTCTCTAATGCCAATATAACATGATAAATATCAGCAGTCATGCGTTTTTAAAATCAAAAAAGAAGAACTAGTCCACATCACTAATTCTCCTTTTTCTAAAAATCAATCTTAATTCAAGATAACACTTATAATACCGTTATCACGCGGTACAATACTCTAATGAAAATGAGTTTATGTATTACTGTTTAAACTCAGTTAAAGGTCTTAATTATATACAATACTAGCTAATGTATTCGACGAATAACACAGTAATTATCATAAACGTAGTACTACGTTAGAGGAAWAAAAAAGARGCTGTCCAAATGGACAGCCTCTWTAAAATTAATTCAAAAACTACTATTAGTTCTTTGGACCAGCACCGTATGAAGGGTTACTGATATCGAACCATAATCTTTCTGTATTTAAGATTGTAGCATCGTTTGATCCACCTGTGAATCCTTGAGCATCCATAGATATTTTCTCGTTTTCATAATTCTTACTACCTGTATTTGCAGCAGCAACCACAAATCTACGTGGTACTGTTAATTCAGTTCCACTAGCTAAGAAAGACTCTCTTGGGAAAATAGTACTTCCTGCTTTAGGAATCCCTGAACGACGTACTGTTGTCCAAAAATCACCAGGAGTTCCAGCAAAGTTAATATATTGTTGGATGTATATTTTTTCTARTCCATCTGTAGATAAATCACATGCAGGAGTTGCTWATAAAGCATCAATTTCACCTGCAACTAATTTAGTTGCACCCGCTAATTGATTATTGTCATTAACACCATAAACAGGATCTCCATTATAATAAGGATCTCCATTGTTTTTTGCTAAAGCATCTAATCTTTCAACAGACAAGCGAACACCTTCATTTAAATAATCTTGTGCAGCACTAGGAAGATTTGCACCTAACATTTTAAACTCAGCTAAATATAAATTAGTTTCAGCAGCTGAACCTAAAATAACATGTAATCCAGGATAGTTGTCTTTTACTTGTAACAATCTTCCAATTTTAGTAGGAAAGGTAAAATTGATATTTGTACGAGTTATTCTTTCAGAATAGTTAGACGTTGAACCATACGCTTTTTCAGTATCTCCGATTACAATTTTATTAAGTTCACTTTGTTTAAAGTAGATATCATATGCAGTATCATTTTCTGCATCAGGTGATATTGGCTTACCAAAATAACGAACCCAAGGTTCACCTGCTCCAGCCCACTCTTGGAAATTCCCATCTGTATCCAAGGTAATATTAGCAGCTACATAAGGAGGTAAGGTTACCCCTTCCTCAATAAATTGCTGAACTACTTCCGCATTGAAAGAGTTTTTAGTAAATAAGAAACGTACACGAGGATCTTTGTTAGCAACAAGGAAATCAACAATGTTTTTTCCTGCACCTCCAGGTTGTGTACCATTTCCAGTACCAAAGTACTTGATATCTCTTCTATAAATAAAATCATCACTTAAACTAGACATGTACCCAACACTTGAAGCCGCAACTTCTTCTGCGATTGACAATGCTTTTGCTCTATCAGTATTTACTAATCTAGCAGCAATTTTCAATTTCAATAGGTTACAAAATTTAGCCCATTTAACATAATCACCACCATATATAACATCATTAGAACCAATATTAAATTGGTCTTCTTTTGTTAATCCAGCAATTGCATCATCTAACTCTGCTAACCAAATAGAAAATAATTCTTCTTGAGTTTCAAATTTAGGTGTTAAAAGGACCGGAGTAGTATAGGCCGCCATTCCAGCTTCCGAATACACCATTGACCCTGTATTATCCGTGATGGTAATAGCAGGTTGAATTTGAATAGCATAAGTCATTGCACGCATAGCCTGCATAGTTAAAGCTGTTTCAGCATCCAAAAGATTATCAATTGTATTTCTGACATCTAAGGTATTAGGRATTACTCCYAAATACAAACCTCTACTTTGAGACCCMGCAGGTCCCATAGTAACAAACTGCTCWTCATTTSCAYYAYCTWTTAYGGTTAATTGTCCCCAAGGGAAGGCATATTGAAAATTGTTATAGAACCATGTTGTATAGTCATTCTCAAACATTTTTTCCACGGATCTCGTTACTGAATACCTTAGTTCAGCTTTTGATAATTCCTCAGGTTTACTATTTAATTCTGCAAACTCATCCTTATCACAACTGGCGATAAAAACAGTTAATAGAAGTAAAGTTAATTTAAATATATTTTTCATCTTATTTCGTAT
>NVSD01000066.1 GCA_002401105.1 Flavobacteriaceae bacterium
GCAAAACGGGCGAGTGAGTGGCGAACACCAGCGCTTGCAGGTAAAAAAACAGTTTGAAGCTTAGGCGCCATTTCGCTATTCATGCCAGCCATACTCATTTCATAATCAAAGTCAGTACTATCTCGTATGCCACGCACTAGCATATTGGCTTTTTCGCGTTTAGCAGTCTTAACAACCAAATCATCAAATGAAATGACTTTGATATTTCTTGCCTTGGATTTGAATTCGGCTTTAGAAGCTTTAAATTTTAAAATAAATAATGAGAAGTATCCTTTTAAATGTATTTGCCGTTTTATTTACAGTGCTATCTGTAAATGCACAAACAAAAGTGTTCTATGTGGAGTTGGTTAAAGGTGCGGAGATATCGGGGCTTCCAATTCAAGAATACAAACAGTCTTTAGAAAATAACTCAGGAGAAAAATTAGTGATTTATCCCTCTGTGGAACTTCAGGAAATTACAGGTGTTGGAGGTGCTTTTAATGAAATTGGAGGAATTGCATTGATGTCCTTGTCAGAAAAAAGCAGAGAAAATGTAATGGCTAATATTTTCAGTGAAGACGGAGCACAATTTTCAGTATGTCGTACCGCAATCGGTGCTAGTGATTTTGGAGTAAATGCCTATAGCTATTCAGAAGTTTCAGGTGATTATAAGATGAAACACTTTTCAATTAAAAGAGAAAAAAAGAGTGTGATTCCTTATCTGAAATTGGCTAAAAAGTACAATCCAAACATGACATTATTTGCTTCCCCATGGAGCCCTCCAGGATGGATGAAGTATTCTGGTTTGATGGATCAAGGAGATAAAACACCCCATAAAAATCATTTAAAAGAGGAGCCTAAAATTTATAAGGCGTATGCCTTGTATTTTGCGAAATATGTAAAGGCCTATGCTAAGGAAGGAATTGTGGTTGATAAATTATTGATTCAAAACGAAACGGATATTCATACAAAATACCCTTCTAACGTGATGCCTCCGAAGCAGATGTATACCTTGGTAACTGATTATATACGCCCTCAATTTGAAAAGAATAAATTGAAGACGGAGATTTGGGCTGGTACCTTTCGTACGGCTGGAGCTTTAGATGCTTTAGAATTTGCAGGGAATAAAACATACCTAAATGCTGTGGATGGTATTGGGATTCAGTATACCAAAGCAAGATTCATAAACGATATGAATCTTTTAGTAAAGGATACACCAACCATGCATACAGAAGGGAATTGTTACAATGGTAAAAACACGGTGGAACAGGCTTTTAAAAGACTTGGAGAAGTAGCTTCCTATATAAATAATGGCATACCAAACTATTGTTATTGGAATATGATTTTGGACGAAACTGGAAACAGTGGTTGGGGTTGGAGACAAAATAGCCTTATYAATATTGATGGTAAAAAACARGAAGTTACCTATAACCCRGATTATGCAGTSATTGCKTTATTRAGTAAATATATGCAGCCTGGCGCTAAGAGAATTGCTTCCTATGCTCGTGAAACACTTATTTCGGTAAAGAAAGATGGTAAAGTATATCTATTTGTTCAAAACGAATCAAACAAAGAAAAAAATTATAGTTGTGTTGTGAAAGGAGAAACGGTTACTACTGCTACGGTTCCTGCAAATTCAGTGGCTGTGATTGTATATTAAAATAGTTAATTTGGATTATTCAGTCTATAATTGTAGTGTTTTTCAATGGGCAACATAAAGGAGTAGGCATCGTGATGTTGTTTCTTGACCTTAAAAATAAGGCCATTTTTTTTAAATAAAATAATATATAAATGAAGTATCTTTTTTACAAAATCTTGACAGTAGTGATTTTAATCTTGTCTGTTTCCTGTGTAAACAATCATAAAAAATCAATAGAAAAAAATAACAAACCCAACATTCTTTTCCTACTTACGGATGATCATCGTTTTAGTGCTATGGGAAGTACAGGACTTGAAAATGTAAAGACACCGAATATAGATAAATTGGCCGAAGCTGGGACACGTTTTAATAATGCCTATATACTAGGAGCTCAACACGGTGCTGTTTGTAGTCCAAGCAGGGCTATGTTGATGACAGGGAAGAGTTTTTGGAATTTACCTGAAACGATTACTGCCATGTGGTCTGTCCCTAATCAAGATAGAGGGAAGTACCAAGACATCACTTTTCCAGAAGTTTTGAGGAAGAATGGCTATATGAACTTTACGACAGGGAAACATCACAATGGAGAGTTAATGGTTGAAAATGGTTTTGAAGCGGGAAAAGCTATTTTTTCTGGTGGTATGGCAACACATTTCGGAATAGGTGTTAGAGATTATACTACTAAAACCGGATGGTCTAAAAAGTATGCTAAGAAGGAAACCTATTCCAGTGAGTTATTTGCCGATGCAGCCATTGAGTTCTTGCAACACAGCGATACCTTACAAAGACCATTTATGATGTATGTACCTTTTACTGCACCACACGATCCACGTACGGCACCAGAAGAATACCATCAGCAATACCCAGCAGAAAATGTAACCTTGCCACCTAATTTTATGGAAAACCATCCCTTTCCAAAAGGAGAGATGTTGATACGTGATGAAATGTTGGCAGCATACCCTAGGGATCCACAAGAAATTAAAAAACACATCGCCGATTATTATGCAATGATTACCGCGACTGATCATCATATCGGGCGTATTATAGAAGCACTTAAAGCGAGTGGGAAAATGGAAAATACCATCATTGTTTTTAGTGGTGATAATGGTTTGGCCGTCGGGCAGCATGGGCTTATGGGAAAACAAGATGTTTATGAACATTCTGTAGGTGTACCTCTGATTTTTGTGGGTCCCGGTATTCCTAAAAACAAAAAGCGTGATGCCTTGGTGTATTTACATGATGTTTTTCCAACAATTTGTGAAATGACTGGCTTGGAAATTCCAGAAACAGTAGAAACTCAAAGTATGCTAGCTCAAATTAAAGATGCTGCAAATAAAGGGAGAGAGAGGCTGTTTTTCACCTACACCACTTGGAGACAAGATAAAAAAGAACCGAGATGGATGCAGCGAAGTATACGAGATGCAACCTGGAAATTGACCTTGAATATGTATGAAGGAAAAGAAACAGTACAGCTTTTTAATTTGAAAGAGAGTCGTTGGGAAACAAACAATCAGGCATCTAAGGCTGAAATGAGACCAAAGATAGATTCCATGCGATTAAAATTGATGGAACATTCTCTAAAAGTAAATGATTCTGCCAGATATGACCTTCCAAATTGGGGTTTTCCTAAATTCAAAAGATAACATAAGGACGCTGTAGCGGCTATAATAACAATAACAACAAATACATGAGAGATATATTTTTTTTAAAAAATAAGATAAGACAGCACACTAAGCGTATACTGCTTTTATTTTTCCTTGTCTTGCTATGCATGAATGCTAAGGCACAAGAAAAAGACTTAACATGGAAAGAACTGAGTAAACAGTATGAATTTCCTACATGGTATAAAGAGGCTAGGTTTGGTATCTGGGCGCATTGGGGAGCCCAATCACAACCTGAACTTGGTGGAGGTTGGTATGCGAGACACCTATATCAGAAAGATGTAGGAGGTCAGCAATTTGGAAAAAATGCTTATGAGTATCACAACAAAACCTATGGACATCCTTCCGTAAAAGGGTTTAAGGATGTAATCCACGAATGGAAGGCAGAAAAATTGGATACCGATGCCTTGATGAAATATTTTAAAGGTATTGGAGCAAAATACTTTGTTGCCATGGCCAATCACCATGATCATTTTGATAATTTTGATTCTACACATCATGCTTGGAACTCCGTAAATGTTGGTCCAAAACGAGATATAGTTGCGGATTTTAAATTGTCAGCAAAAAAATACGGTCTTCCATTTGGGGTTAGTTCTCATGATGACAGATAWTTAGATTGGTGGCTCACTGCTTTTGGAGCGGATGCAACAGGTCCGTTAAAAGGAGTGCCTTACGATGGGCATATGACCAAAAAAGATGGAATTGGTACCWGGTGGGAAGGATTAGATCCTGCAGATTTATATGGATTAGCACCTGAGAAAAGAACTCCTGAATGGATTGAAGCAACCAAAAATAATTGGGTGCTGCGTCACAAAGAATTAGCCATTAAGTACGATGTCGATTTTCTATGGTTTGATGGCTTTGGCTTCCCTTATGGAAAATATGGTAAAGAGGTGTGTAGGGCTTATTTTAATCACAGCTTAAAAAAATATGGAAAGATAAAAGGAGTAATTGCTGGTAAATTTGACAATCAACCTGCTACTGTTAAAGATATAGAACGTGGAGGAGCGAACAAGATATTAGCTGCCCCGTGGCAAAGTACAACCACTTTTACACATTGGTTTTATAAAAAAGATGATGCACCAAGACATAATACACGTTCGCTGATTGAGTTGTTGACGGACGTTATTAGTAAAAACGGTAATTTATTATTGAATGTTGAATTGCGTGGTGATGGAACAATACCAGAAGATCATAAAGAAATTTTAGACAAATTAGGTGTCTGGGTAAATTTGAATGGAAAGGCGATTTATGAGACGAAACCCTGGAAAGTATATGGAGACAATCTGTTTTCTTACTTAAAACGTAGTGAGGGAGCTGCAAGTATTACAGATTTAGAGGAATTGAAAAAGCATGGGGAAAGCGAACAATTTAACGAACGAACCCTAAAAAGTGAACCATATGGTACTGATGAAGTAAGATTTACGACCAAAGGAGACACTCTATATGTATTTGTTTTGAATCCATCTAAGGGTATTATTAATATTCCTGCATTGGGATTACACTCAAAATATGATGTAAATAAAATTACTTCTGTACGGTTAATTGGTAGCCAAGAGAAAATTGATTTCAAGCAAACAAGTAATAATTTGTTGCTAAATGTACCCGCAAAAAGACCTAATAAATATACGGCCGTATTCGAAGTGATTGGAGCCTTGTAAATAAGTCGAAAAGGAGGGATTGTGTATACTTGAGGTCAGAACCTAGATAAAATACGTGTGGATTGTATGATATGTGTTGGACTAAAGAGAGGCTTTTATAAATTTAACTAGAAAAATAACGCATGTAAAAGCCTTCATCTTCTATCAATAAAAAAATATGTTTAGACCTTGCTCGTAGTCATTGGTCGTATAGTTTTTAATAAGATGAATCAATATACTATTTTGTGATTAAATTATATTTATAAATAAAATCGTTCATGTAATCATTCTAATGCTGCTAATATTAATTGCTGCTTTATTGATACTATGTTTACATTTTCTATCCGAGTCTTAAAAACCTACTATTTCATGAAAATTACACTACAATTAATTTTAATGTCAGTCCTTTTCTTTTCCTGTACCAAGTCCACGGTACTGAAAATGGATGTAAATAGCACCCAATTGGTGCTTGCTACCGACAGTAAAGAAACCATTATAGCCAAGGCTGCACATACAGTTCCAACGGCGAATCAATACAGTGCTTTAAAAAACGAATTTATTGCCTTTATTCATTTTGGACCCAATACGTTTACACGCATGGAATGGGGGAATGGGATGGAGGATCCTAAAGTATTCGCCCTCGAAAACATAGATACAGACCAATGGTGTAAAGCCATGAAAGCTGCTGGGATGAAAATGGTGGTCTTTACAGCCAAACATCACGATGGTTTTACCTTGTGGCAATCCCGCTATACAAAACAAGGGCTTATGTCTTCTCCGTTTAAAGATGGGAAAGGCGATATTATGAAAGAACTTTCTGAATCTTGTCAGAAATATGGATTGAAATTAGGGGTGTATTTATCACCCGCAGATTTATATCATATAGAACATAAAGACGGTCTGTATGGAAATTTAAGTAAGCATACCGAAAGAACGATTCCAAGACCAGTAGCTGGGCGTCCATTTAAAAATAAAACGACGTTTACATTTAAACTGGATGATTATAACGAGTATTTTTTGAATCAATTGTTTGAATTGTTGACGGAGTATGGACCGATACATGAAGTTTGGTTCGACGGAGCACATCCAAAGCGAAAAGGAGGTCAAAAATACAATTATATGGCCTGGAAGAAATTAATTTCGACCCTAGCTCCAGAAGCCGTGATTTTCGGAAAACAGGATATTAGATGGTGTGGAAATGAATCGGGGAAAACAAGAGCTACAGAATGGAATATTATTCCTTATCAAGACGACCCCAATCAAATGAATCGTTTTGGAGATATTACTGCGGAGTCTATTGGAAGTCGTGAGCAATTGTATGGAGCAAAATTCCTTCATTATCAGTTTGCGGAAACGAATACCTCTATTCGAGAAGGCTGGTTTTATAGAGATGATACCAAACAAAAAGTACGTAGTGCAGACGATGTTTTTGATATTTATGAACGCTCGGTAGGAGGGAATTCTGTGTTTTTATTGAATATTCCACCAAACAGAGAAGGTAGATTTTCAGACGAGGATGTTGCCGTATTAGCAGAAGTGGGAAAACGAATCAAAAAAACCTATGGAACAGATCTTTTTAAAGATGCCAAAGGTCCGGAAAATGTATTGGATCAAGATGATTTAAGTATTGCCTTGTTAGAAGAGGGGATTGGAGAAATAATTATTACAAAACCTTCTGCAATTACCATCAACCGTTTAATACTGCAAGAAGCAATTAGTACACATAGCGAACGTATTGAAGAACATGCTGTAGATGCTTGGGTAAATGATGCCTGGAAAGAAATAGTGTCAGGTACCAATGTGGGCTATAAAGAGATCTTAAGATTCCCTGCGGTTACTGCTAGTAAATTCAGAATYAGAATAACAAAAGCACGTTTACAACCRGCWATAGCGAAGATATCGGCACATTATTACAATACAAGACCACCGCAGTTAGCGATYACTAGAAATAAGGAAGGGCAACTTAGTATTGAAGCAAAAAAACATGATTTCGGTTGGAAACCTCATGGKGAAGATGTGCAAGGGAACYTACATGCSGACTACGAAATAAGATATACGCTKGATGGGACAAGTCCTACAGKAAATTCAACYTTGTTACAGGGGGATGTTATKGTCGAGTCAGCAAACGTAAAAGCGGTTGCTATTGAAAAAGGTGTTTTAGGAAGTGTGGCTTCCACTAATTTTGGACTGATTAAAAAAGGATGGAAAATACTGGCTGCAACTAGTGAAAACAAGAAACATGCAAGTAGTTTTGTGATAGATGCAAATCCAAGTACGTATTGGAGAAGTGATTCARAAACAGGTCCRCATAGTATCGCCATTGATTTAGGGAAAAYCCATGCACTGAATGGCTTTTCTTATACGCCTCAAACGGAWAATTCGGAAGGWATGATAGAGCAAGGTAGGATCTACACAAGTAMAGATGGACAGGTGTGGAAATTAGCAACCAAYTTTAAATTTGGTAATCTAATCAATGATCCCGTAAAAAGGAAACACGATTTTAAAAYGACATTGCAAACTAGGTATCTTAAAATCGAAGCAACACATATTGCAGGAGGGAAGAAAACCGCTGCCATTGCAGAGTTRGATTTYTATGTAGAATAGATAAGRAAATGTTTAGCTAGNNTNNNATNAKWAKTAKTWGWATTAAAATTAAAAAACACGTTAGTTTATCWTYGGATAACTAACGTGTTTTTTGTTGYCTTTAAAGGATAGCTTGGAGTTGGCTTTTTTRCTGCCTCTTATACCAATTACAATCCAAAATAACCGATACAAATGGTTTGTTTSRYGTTTTATCGTTGTTAAAAAACAGAACGATAGCTAWGGCTATYCTTAGATTTTTCGCCTAGCTAAAACAAAAAACAATTCCATTTCTAAAACGACTTTTGGAAATGTATTTGGTATTATAGCGATGCTAAAATCGTACTAAAATATAAATTTTTCAGAGTGTAAAACTGATTGAGTCACACAAAATAGTTGTACAAAAGAGAAATGCGCATGGAATTAAAATCCACACGCATCTCGTTCTCTACAAACTTTCTAATTGTTTTTTATTGATACTTAGATACAATATCACTTGTTTTTACCCCTGAATTTTCAGTGTTTTCATCTTTACCGTTAACAGGAACTTCAATAATTAAGAATTTCTCTTCTCCATCAGCATCTACGCCTTGATAAAATTTAAAAATATAAGGTTCATACTGTGAGATTCTCACGGGTATTGTAAATGTAGTTTCGGTAATTTCCGAATTGCAGTCATTGCCATCATCTACATGTGCTATTGGGTAAATAATTCGTGTACTTTCTTCTTGAATGTATTCAAATTGGTCATAAAAAAAGTAGCAACTGTTTGGTAAAGCTATGGTAACATCAAGATCATAAATAGTTCCAAAGTTTAAACTTTCAGGAAGTTCCGCACTTATAACATTTACGCGCTCCAAGTGGAAGTCGTGGTTGTCATCGTCGTCATCGTCGTCACTGCATGATGTTACAGATATTGAAAAGGCAACTATAATAAATAATACATGTTTAAATTTTTTCATCTTATATTGGTTTTAATTTCAAGTCAAAATTACCAACTCTTTTCATTTTAGAATGCTTCATTTTAAGTGAACCGTCCAAATTGTACCTTGAAATAGTCTTTAAAACAGATGGAGTGTTTATGGGGATTACTATGTTGTCCCCTACAGTTATTTTTGTGGCAGCACTTATAGGGAGTACTGAAATTTAATAAAGGAGTTTGTTTTTAAATAGCTAAAGTAATCCTGCAAGTGCGGCGAAGCCCTCATGTATACCCATAGGAAATAAAAGAGAATTAATTAAGTCCAATTAAAAAAACTATCATTATCAAATCTAGACATGTACGAAAAGGGTATGGACCTTTGTTAGAAGCTGTTAAATGTTTTATAAGTTCTTCTATTTGAATACTTAAACGTTTCGCGTAATATTAAAATTGGTCTGTTATAATCCAGTTATCTAAAGCAATTTTTTTATCTTTTGACTTCAACCAAATTTTACTTTTAGTCAGGTCCTCTATATTTACCTTAATATCAAAAGATACCTCTTCTGTAGGTGTTTCTATAAAAGTAGTATATTGATTAAATAACAACTTTTTATCAAACATAATAGCTACCCAACGTCTTTCGTCTTTGTTATTTAATATTTTAATTTTAATAAAACTAGGTAGTGGTTTTGTATTGATTTCTCTCAAAAAATTAGCACGTCTACTGTATTGATTCAAATAAAAATCAATAATCTTAATTTCTTTAAGTTCGTTAATCTCATTTGGTTTTTTATTAATTTCAATATCAATTCCAAAAGGATATACACTTCTAAAACTTAATATTTCTTCAGGACTTAATTTAGTAACAGTTCCTTTTTTAAGAATTTTAAAATCCCTTTTTAGATTTTCAATACTATTAATATCTAGTGGGGCAGTTTGAGAATAGGTTTTAAATATAGAAGTCAGCGTTTGTCCTTCTACAGAATTGAAAGCAACATCAAAATAAGGGGTTAAGTGAGTATAATCAGTATATTCTTTCTTTAATAAGTCTACATGTCCATTAGGTAATATATGAATAAGCATATTGCTAATAGTCAGTTGTTTTTCATAGGTTTCATCTACTTTTAACTTCTTTTGGTCTATGGGAAATATGTCTTTATAAAACTTATTCTCTAAAACTGAATACCATGACAATTCAAAAGAATCAAAATCAATTGGAATTAACGTATGTGTCAAATTCGTATAATACCTCTGACTTTGCATAAACTCGTATTGATCTGTTAAACCTTCTATTTCAGAAACCTTTCTGTAATTTTCGTGATACCTAGAGTAAATAGAAGATGCTTTTTTTGTTTTAGAATCGAAGAATTTTATGCGGTCTATCAGTATCGGAAAATCTTTGGCATGTGTTATTATAATATTACTACTGTAATGTTTTCTGTGTCTATTATGTAAGTTATAAGCGCTGCTAATAGATAAATACATAGGATATCCTGTCAATAGAACAGCCCATATTAATAATTTAATTTTATAGCCTTCTAGCCCATGAGCTACTTGGCTAAAGCAAAAAGAACCGTAAGCCATAAAGGCATAAAAAGCAGTAAAAGTTAGAAACTGGAGAAGCATATCCATATTTAAACTTATAGAAGAATTGCTATTTGAAAAGGATTTTCCTAAAGCAATTGCATATACAAATAAATAACAACTAATGGCTGTTAGCGTTATAGCGGTTATGCTTACACCTATTTTACCGCCAAAGTAAGCAGCTGGAATAAGAAATAACAAACCAGTAGCAATCATAATTAGTAACGTAGCAAGGAAATCTGACATAGATGGGAGGTTTATTTTTGTTTTGATACCGTGCAAGAGCTGGGTTTATTGGGGTTTGTTGCGGAAGAGGATGCACACGGATTTAAGTTTAAAATCCGCGTGATCGGCTTGAGTTATTTATGCAATAAGTTCACTTGTTCGAAATCAATTTTAAGACTGAGTTGCTTGTTTTGCTAGCCATATCCTAATTTCTTTTCGTAAGGAAACTTCAGGTTTTGGTAAGGGAATCCGCTGTCCAAATTGTTTGCTTCTATTAAATTTTGAATAGGTGATTTTATGCTTTTTCCAAACTTCGGGATACAAATCTAAGAACTTATTAAAAAAACTTTGTTCATTAATTCTTCCTTCTATTTTAGGTAGTACTTCTTTAAATATTTGCTCTTGGTCTATAATCATGTTGTTATTATTCAGTAATAAATATAACTATTGCTAGTTTCTAATTTTATGGTGGGCTACGTTTGGCTAAGCGATTACGGTATTTAAAAAAGGCAATGACCTAAGTTAAAGCACAAGCAAAGCGATTGTTTGTTTAGTATTCGTTCWAGAAAAACAAATTTAAATCACGAACACCTTTGTTTAAAATAATAGAAAGGTGAGTAAATCGATAGTTTTTCTTTTCGGCAAAGATAAAAGAATGGTTGGAATTAAACAAGAACCGCATTGGTTTAGGTCTTATTAGCTGCTAGCTCAGATTTGAAATCCATGCCCACAGTGAACGTCACACAAAAAAAAGCTTGCAGTACCCTTAAAAAAATGACCCTTCAAATAAATATTGAGCCAAAGATAATTTGCAATAATGGTAATTTATGCTGCTGTAGGAAATACGTTGGCTGTTTGTGTATTGTTTGGAGGGTTTTGTTGTGGATGGGGAGGAGTAGGGGGTTTAAATCTATAGGATTGGGTGTAGTTTCTATGTTTGGATGTTTAGGAATGGTAATTACTAAAATACTTACTTAAGTAGGTGTTTAATATCTTTAAGTGTTTGTAATGGATCTTTAACAGTGTCTTCTTCAAGGACAAAAGGCTTGGATGATTTTTCTGAATTTTGGAGTGTATTGTCTATGATTTTATCCATAATATCTAGTATTTTTTCTCGAGCTTGTTCGTTACTATTTGAAAGAGCATGAATTGCTTTGAGACTGCCATCAACTGAATCTACATAACGTTTACGTTCGTTAAGAAGGACTACGTTTTTTATTCTAACATTAATTTGATTGATAAGAACGATAATTAATGAAACACTAAGTATTATAGGTGAAGTGTAAAATAACCAACTGATAAAAGTTGTTGAAGGAGATAGTGCATGTTTAAAAGTTAAATATTGAGATTCAATGTAAAAACGTAAAAATATAATAATTGTAATAATAAATACGATGTAAAATCCTGATAAAACATATTGAATAATCAATTGGGATTTGATGTATTTATTTGGTTTCTCCAACTCTTTTACTGCCTCAGTTATTTGCTTTCTTGTTTTTTCTTTGGCTTCTTTTTCGTGAGCAATATCCTTTGTTAACTTTTTAATTTGATTTTCATATTTCTCTTTTTGTTTGGAAGATAATTCCTCATTACTTAGAATGTTTTTTATTTCATTTATTGCTGAATAAGAAATTTCATTTGGAGAAGATGATTGTTTAAAAGGGGACTGTACATTAATTGCATGTAGTAGAGAACTTAAAGGTATTATTGTTGTTGAAAGATCTACACCTTCTAAATTTGTGTTATTAAGGTTTGCATCAGTTAGATTTGAATAGTAAAGAACTGAGTATTCAAGATTTGCATTTTCAAGATTTGCACCTTTAAGGTTGGTTTCTGTAAAGTTTGCTTTTGAAAAATTCGCGTTTTCAAGATTGGCATTTGAAAGATTTGCGTTATAAAAATTAGCGTTTGCAAGGTTGGCATTTTTAAATAGTACTTTTTCAAGATCTGCCTCAATAAAATTTGCGCCAATTAGGTTTGCTCCATTAAGTTCTGCTCCTCTAAGATTTTTATATGCAAGATCACAAAAGCTTAAATCTGCTGGTTTGCTATCAACAATACCGGAAAGCCAATATTGATGATCTGTCAATATTTTTTTTAGTTCTTCTTCTGAAATTTCTCTTAGTTTGCTCATTATGGTTTTTTAGGTGATACCGTAATTTTTTTTAAAATCAATCACTGCTGGTGCAAATGTGCCACGGCATTGCTATTACTGAATTAAGTTTCAAATCATGGAGATTAATTAACGGGTAGGTCACACGATACAATCGTGCGCAGCGGGGTTTTCTATAGCGTCCTTCCTTTGCGCAGGTTTTTATATCAACTTGTTATTCTGTAAGTTAATTTTAACAATTTCAGAAACTTTACTGTTCACGAAGTCATTTTGCTCTTCAACTCCTATTTCTATACTCTCAAATAAATCTTCAACTCCTGTATCTGATTTTTTACTACTTGAAATTAAATGTTTGGTTTTTTTRACGTGGTTTAAATATTGACTTTTTTCTACTTGGAAAAAAGTTACTGACCAATCAATCTTATTATCTGGGAATTCTTTTTGAATTACAGTAGCAAGTTTATAAAGAATATGCTTTTCTATCCAAGTTTTTAACATTAAATGGGGTATCCAATCTGAAATTATATGTTCACCTTGTATACGAGTGTGCCATAAATCGTCTTTTCTAATTGAGTATATAGGTGAATCACTATCATCTTTATACAAGTTAATTTGGTGTGTTTCTATTTTGATTATAATCATAATTCTTTATTTATTCCAACATGTTGTTTTTAATCAATTTCTTTTTACCTCCCACTGCCGCACGAATCCGCTATCGCTACTGCACGATTGTATCGTGTAGCGTCTACGAGTATCCCATGTCGCTATTTGTTTTTTTATTCTTTTTTATAATACGTAACAAGTGTTCGTATTGAGAATAGTTAAACTGTACGGTCACACGATACAATCGTGCGAGAGCGGGGCAATCGGGTTATATGCTGGCTTTGTTTATGTTTTCTTCTATCAATTTTTTGAGTTCTTCATTACTTGGTCTTGGGGCATCATCATCAATAATTTTCCCGTTTTTATCAAAAAGTAAATATCGAGGTATTGTGTTAATCTTGTAATTATTAAAAAGAAATGATTTTTTCCAATTGGAAATTAAATAATTATGTTCATTTTTATCAAGCCCATCCATTTTAGATGCTCTTTCCCACGCTTTTAAATCTTTATCGGTTGAAATCGAAATTATTGTGAACTTTGAATTGTCAATAGAGTTTTCTAATTTTTTTAGAAAAGGAGTTTCTYTTCTACAAGGACTACACCAGCTTGCCCAAAAATCTACTAATACTACCTTTCCTTTTTGACCTTCCAATATTTTTTTGAATTCAAAAGAATTCTCATTCCCCATTCGTTTTAAACTTCCAGCAACATTATCCGTAAGCACTTTTTGTGCTTTTTGATAAGCTATTGCACGTTCTATAAAGTCTAAGTCTTCCTTTTCAACGGCAACCTCTTTAAATTTTTTTAAATATTTATTAAACTTGCTTTTTTCGCTTGAATTAATCCTTTTTAGACTCTTTTTTAGCATAGCTATTCTTAGTTTTCCTTTTAAAAAAGTTTCATTTTTAGAGATATAATCATAAAAATCTGATGATTTAGGGTATCTTTTTCTACCGTTAAAATATTCATATCTCACAACTCTTAATAGGTAGGACAAATAAGTATCATTCAAATACAATTTGTCATTGCTTAAAGAAATTCCCAAATCGATTATATTTATTTTTTGTTTTTTCTTTTGGGCTTCAATAATTTTGCTTTCCGCTCCTTTTATGCGAATTTCAAACTCTTTTATTATTTTAAAATTGGTAGAAATTGCATTTATATAATTTAAACTATCTAATAGGAATTTGGCATTTTCAATATTTTTTTTAAAATCCAATTTTACTGTTTTCCATCGTCCTCGTACATCAGGAATTAATGCTTTTGTTTCCACATTTTTCTTATATAGTAAATAATCGAAATTCATTTCACAGAAATTTGACACTCCATTGATTATTTTAAAAGTAGGATAAATAAAATGACGCTCATTTTTAATATTAATGTAGTTATAAGATATATAAATACTATCACCTCTTTGAAAAGTATTGTTGTATTTAAATTTACCTCTGAAAGGGTCTCCACCTTTTATAGTTAAATGTTCTTCTACTGGAAGAGTTATCCTAGTTCTATTATGCTTTTTTCCAATATAGAACATGTCTGGCCTACCTTGAAATTCATTAAATGATAAATTATGGAACTGAGAATAGATAGTATCATTAACAGTTATAGTTACTTCATTTTTTAATTTTTTAACAATAGTTGTTTCAATAATTTTAGAAGAAGTAATTTCCTTTTTTTCTTCTATACAAGATATTATTGATATAGAAAATAGTATAATTAATAGTTTTTTCATTTTCATTTTTGTTTGTATACGTTTGGCTATGCGCGGTTCGGTTGAAGAAATGCGGGGCATTTCGACAAGCACAAGCAAAGCTTTTGTTAGCTTTATTTTATTTTTCTTCGTGCTTCTCTGTAATAGGAATAACTTCATCAAATATTTTTTGAATGTCTTTCTTTACATCTGAATTTATAATTGTTTTTAAATATTTATTTCCAAATAGTCTATGAGATTTTATTTTTTTCGTAATTTTTTCAAATTTTGATTTGGAAATTTCAAAAGCAGACAAATCGTCTAAAAAGAAATATTTCAATTGAGCCTTTTTATTCACATCAATGTATCTAATTTTTAAGAGTTGTTCATACGAACTAGTTTGGAAATTATCTCCGAATAGTTCTCTGCATTCACGCCTTATTCTTAAGCTTTCTTTTTTCGTGTATTCAGAGCTATATACTTTAGCAACAAGGCCTATTGTGTTTCCTGTTTCATAAACAAAGCTATAATAGTCGTTTATATCGAAATAAAAATCAGTTGGTTGAGTTATTATAGAATCCTGATATTTATTAATTATAAAATAAGTTTCATAGGAAATCTCTAAATCAAAGAGATGATGTCCAACATTTTCAATATTTAAAAATTCATAATCCCCAACATATTCTCTTTTAATATTAATTACTGGACTTTGCTCTGCTTTCAACAGTTCAAGTTGCGCTTGAGATGTTAGATAGCTAAAATACCCAACGGTTAGCGAAGCAATTCCTAAAAAAAGAAATGAGAAAACTTCAAAAAACACTTTGTTTTTAGTTAACCATTTTCGGGTTTTTTTCATACGATTTTTAAATTTTGAGTTCATTCGTAATTAAAGACAACTCCCATATATCCATAATTTTCATTAAAACATGACGGTATATCTATTAGACCTATAATACAGATGCCTTATTAATTATTCCTAACCAAGGCTATAATTCCTAACCTCGCCTCCCAAAAGTACATATAATAAGGTTATACGCATGAAATATCAAACGTTAATTCGGAATAATTA
>NVSD01000067.1 GCA_002401105.1 Flavobacteriaceae bacterium
GACGCTGAGAATTCGTTTTTGTTTCCGCCGTCACTTCGAGTGGTTTTCATAAAATGCCTGAGCATTTCATGAAAATTGTATCGAGAAGTCCTGTCTCCTGTCTCTTGTTTCTAACACTTAAGTCAAATCACAATAATCTACTTCAAAAACTCCATCGCTTTTTCCAAAGCAGCAGGAATTCCAGCAGGATTTTTACCTCCAGCAGTCGCAAAGAAAGGTTGGCCTCCACCGCCACCATGAATCAGTTTTCCTAATTCTCGGACTACGGTTCCGGCGTGAATGTCGCTAGATTTCGCTAATTCTTTAGAGACATAGCAAGTCAACATTGCTTTTCCGTCTTTTTCGGTAGCCGCTAAGAAGAATAGATTATCCACTTCGTTTCCTATTTCGAACAATAAATCCTTGATATTACTTTGGTCTAGGTCTAATTTTTTAGCGATGAAATTAATGCCATTTACGGTTTTAATTTCAAGGATCAATTCCCCTTTTAGATTGTTGGCTTTTTGTTTGAGTAAGCTCTCTACTTGTTTTTTAAGGCTGTTATTTTCTTCAAGTATCGCTTTTACATTTTTAATAGGAGACTCATTGTTTTTAAAGAGGTCTTTTATCTCTACGTAATCTCTGGTATTGTTAAAGAAAAAAGCTTTACTCGCTTGAGCCGTAATGGCTTCAATACGTCTGATTCCGGCAGCAACACCACCTTCAGAAGTGATTTTAAAATGCCAGATATCGCTGGTGTTTTCTACGTGAATACCTCCACAGAGTTCCATAGATTGTCCAAAACGAATGGCGCGCACATGGTCTCCATATTTTTCACCAAATAACATGATGGCTCCTTCTTTTTTTGCATCGCCCAGCGGGATATTTCTAAATTCTTCCAAGGGTAATTTACCTGTGATACGTGCATTTACAAAATCTTCTATTTCTAGGATTTGTTCGTTGCTTAACTTCGCAAAGTGAGAAAAGTCAAACCGCAAGTTCTTCGCGTTCACAGAGGATCCTTTTTGTTCAATATGATCTCCTAGAACGGCTCTTAATGCTTGGTGTAGTAAATGGGTTGCTGTATGGTTACAGGCGCTTAAAAAGCGTTGGTTTTCATCGACAATAACATGTAAAGTGTCCGTAACGTTATTCGGTAAATGTTTGGTGAAATGAATGATGAGGTTGTTCTCCTTTTTTGTGTCAAGGATGTAAATCACATCACTATTCGGGATTTCTATATATCCTTTACTTCCAGCTTGCCCACCACCTTCAGGGTAGAACGGTGTTTTGTCAAATACCAATTGGTACATGTCACCGTCTTTTTTTGTATTTATTTTTCTATATCTCAGCACTTTTACATTGGCCGTAGTGGTATCATAACCAATAAATTCATCCTCTTGGGTATCATCTAAGATCACCCAGTCATCTGTTTCTATGGTAGAGGCGGCTCTAGAACGTGCTTTTTGTTGTTGTAATTCGGTTTTAAAAGTCGCTTCATCTAAGGTCAATCCTCTTTCAGACAAGATCAAGGCAGTTAAATCAATAGGGAATCCGTAAGTATCGAATAATTCAAAGGCTTTTTTTCCAGAGATTTCTTTGCCTTCCGTTCCGTCAATGATTTTATCTAATAATAGGAGTCCTTGGCCTAAAGTACGTAAAAAGGACGCTTCTTCTTCTTTAATTACATTGGTTACTAATTGTTGTTGAGACACAATTTCCGGGAAGGTATCTCCCATTTGGTGGCTCAGCACTTGGACCAATCTGTAAATAAAAGGTTCTTTTTGATTTAAGAAGGTAAACCCATATCGGACGGCACGTCTTAAAATTCTACGGATTACATAACCCGCTCCTGTGTTAGAAGGTAATTGTCCATCGGCAATGGCAAAAGCTACGGCACGTACATGGTCAGAAATAACACGGATAGCAATGTCAGATTTTTCACTGTCACCTTGCTCATAAGGAGTATTGGTAATGGTTTCTACCTCTCTAATTAATGGAGTAAACACATCAGTATCGTAGTTAGACTGTACGCCTTGCATCACCATACATAGGCGTTCAAAGCCCATTCCGGTATCTACATGCTGTGCAGGAAGGTTTTCTAAGCTTCCGTTCGCCTTGCGGTTAAACTGCATAAATACCAAGTTCCAAATTTCCACTACTTGTGGATGGTCTGCATTCACTAAAGAGCGTCCAGATACTGTTGCTTTTTCGGCAGCAGAACGGATGTCTACGTGAATTTCTGAACAAGGACCACAAGGACCTTGCGCACCCATTTCCCAGAAGTTGTCTTTTTTATTTCCTAAAATGATACGGTCTTCAGGAACGATGGCTTTCCATAAATCCCAGGCTTCTTGGTCAAATTTCAAGCCTTCTTCTTCAGCGCCTTCGAAAACAGAAACATAGAGACAGTCTTTGTCTATTTTTAAGGTATCGGTTAGGAATTCCCAGGCCCAGTGAATGGCTTCTTTTTTAAAGTAATCACCAAAACTCCAGTTTCCAAGCATTTCGAACATGGTATGGTGATAAGTATCCATACCTACTTCCTCTAAATCGTTGTGTTTTCCAGAAACACGCAAACATTTTTGAGTATCGGTTACACGCAGGATTTCGATTTTACGTTGTCCTAAAAAGAACTCTTTAAATTGATTCATTCCCGCATTGGTAAACATCAATGTAGGATCATCCTTTATAACAATAGGGGCAGAGCCAACTGCTTTGTGTTGTTTTGATTTAAAAAATTCTAAAAACTGCTTTCTTACTTCCTGTGATTTCATAAATGATATTCTTTATGCCTTATTAGTGGCTTAAACTCGTTATTTTAAATGAGTTTAAAAATATAGGTTCAAATAAAGGGTTGTTTTATATTTTCAAAAACACCCGTTGTTGCATTCTTTTTTGCCTCTGGAAAGTTAATTTCCTATTAAAAAACAATTGCGAATGTTCTATTCTAAAACATTTCGTATTTTTGTATCTAATGATGTGAGCAATATTACTTAAAATTCTCACGTTTAATAAGCAAAAATAATATAAATTATACAATGGCAAAAGTAAAATATTATTATGACTCTGAAACCTTATCTTATCGAAAAATAAAGGATAAAAAGAGACATAAATTTACGCGATTAATTTTGACGATTGTTGCAGCCGGTATTTTTATGATACTTGGTTTTGTTGTATTGACCCCAATATTTGAATCACCTAGTGAAAAAAAACTGAAACGTGAATTGGAATATGTAAAACTAAATGAGGAGTTACATAGTAAAAAGTTAGTTCAGTTAGAACAAGTTTTGGAGGATTTACAAGTCCGCGACAATAATATTTACCGTGTTTATTTCGAATTAAGTCCTGTCTCTAATGATAAGAGAAATGCCGGTTTTGGAGGTGTGAATAGGTATAAGACATTAGAAGGATTTGATAATTCAGCGATGATTATTGGCGTGTCTAAAAACATGGATATTCTAGCAAAACAATTGTATATGCAGTCTAAATCGCTGGATGAAATTGTAAAAATAGCAGAGAATAAAGAAGACTTATTGGCCGCAATGCCCGCGATTCAGCCTGTTCGAAAACAAAATTTAACGCGTATGGCTTCTGGGTATGGATGGCGATCAGATCCATTTACCAAAGCGAGAAAAATGCACAAAGGAATGGACTTTACGGCGCCTAGAGGGACGCCAATATTTGCATCCGGTGATGGGAAAATCATTAGAGCAGATAATAAATCTAGTGGCTATGGGAAGCACATTCGTATCGATCATGGTTTTGGATATGTTTCTTTATATGCGCATTTGAGCAAGTACAATACTAGAAAAGGAAGGCGTGTAAAACGTGGAGATTTGATTGGTTATGTTGGGAATACAGGACGTTCTCAAGCGCCACATTTACATTATGAAGTACGTAAAAACGGAAAGGCAATTAATCCTATTAATTTTTATTCCGGTAATTTAACTCCCGAAGAATTTGTAGCCATGCAGAAAGCAGCGCAAATTGAGGGGCAATCTTTAGACTAAATGCTGATAAATCTTCCAGAGAAACGTTATTATAAAATAGGCGAAGTAGCCAAGGCTTTTGATGTAAACACTTCCTTAATCCGATTTTGGGAAAAGGAGTTTGATGTGTTAAAACCAAAGAAAAACGCCAAAGGAAACCGTTTGTTTACWMAGGATGATGTMAAAAATYTAGARCTTATTTATAATTTRGTRAARGARCGTGGTTTTACMYTGGATGGSGCMAAAAAYAARTTAAAAAGACAGCCWAATAAAACGGTACACAACCACGATATTGTGTTGCGACTAGAAAAAATAAAGGCCGAATTGATTACGATAAAAAATCAATTGTCATAAAAAAAACACTGGAAACCATGTAACAATTTACATGGTTTTTATACTTATATATTAAATCAATACAATTAAAATAAATAATTATTATGAAAAAAATTTTAATCCCTATAGCAATCATACTTGTGGTTGTTTTTGCGATATACAAAATGACAGTAGGCTTTAATAATAGCGCTGTAGTATTAGAGGAAGATGCCAAAACATCTTGGTCTAACGTAGAAAGTGCCTACCAACGTAGAGCGGATTTAATTCCGAACTTGGTAAATACAGTAAAAGGATACGCAGCCCACGAAAAAGAAACCTTAGAAGGGGTGATTAAAGCGCGTTCAGAAGCGACTAAAACAACTATTGATGCTTCTAAACTAACAGCAGCAAACATGGCGCAATTCCAAAAAGCACAACAAGGCTTGACTGGTGCATTGTCTCGTTTATTAGTAACAGTAGAAAAATATCCTGATTTAAAAGCGAATAAAAACTTTTTAGAGTTACAGTCTCAGTTAGAAGGAACAGAAAACAGAATTAATGTTTCTCGTAATCGTTTTAATGCCGTTGTGAATACATACAACAAGCACATTAAAACATTTCCAAATAGTGTAATGGCTGGTTGGTTTAGCTTTTCTGAAATGGCACGTTTTAAAGCTGATGAAGCGAGTAAAAATGCCCCTAAAGTAGAATTTTAATATGTCGAAAGTTGAAGATTTTTTAACAAAAGAAGAAGAACAACGCATTGTAGCGAGTATTCARAAAGCAGAAAAAAATACTTCTGGTGAGATACGCGTGCATATAGAAAAAACATGTGATAAACTTCCTGAAGAAAGAGCTCAGGAGGTTTTTTACCAACTTAAAATGGAGACGACAGCAGCACAAAATGGTGTGTTGTTTTATGTAGCTGTGGAAAGTAAGCAGTTTGCTATTGTAGGTGATGTGGGTATTGATAAGGTGGTCCCAGCCGATTTTTGGGAATCTGTAAAAGATGCCTTGATTACCGAGTTTAAAAATGAGAACTATTTACAAGGAATTGTAAATGGAATTGAAGAATGTGGATTGAAATTAAAAACTTTTTTCCCTTACCAATCTAATGATGAAAATGAATTGTCTGATGAAATTTCGAAAGGTTAATTATACCGTAATACTTGCTGTATTATTACTCTTTACCAGTGCTGTTTTTGCACAAAACATCCCTGAAAAACCYWGTTTTATTCCTGCCCTTATTGATAGTACAGGAACGTTGAGTGCTACTCAAAAAGCAGCACTTGAGCGAAAATTAGAAATGTATAGTGATTCCACGTCTACGGAACTTTTTTTAATGATTTTACCCTCTACAAATGGTGAAGAAATTAAGTTTTATACGACGCAGTTGGCGCATAAATGGAAAATAGGAAAGAAAGGAAAAGATAATGGAATTGTTATCTTATTGGCAAAAGATGATCGTAAAATCACCATTCAAACTGGCTATGGAGTAGAACATCTATTAACAGATGCTTTATCACGTAGGATCATTGAAAATATAATGTTGCCGGAGTTTAAGAAAGGGAATTATTATGCTGGGTTGGATAAAGGAACCGATATAATATTTGATGTCCTAAAAGGAGAATATAAAGCGGATCCTAAAGTTGCAAAGAAGAAAGAATTACCAATGAAGCTTATTATGTTAGTTGGTTTTATTATCCTATTTGTAATAGTGTCCAATAAAAATAAAAAAGGCGGAGGAGGCAGTAATGGTAACAACCGTAATGATACCACCTCTACTTTATTAACTGCGATTCTACTTAGCRKTAKRSSCYGNTRSTWSMGGAGGTTCTTTTGGAGGTAGCTCTGGAGGTTTCGGAGGCGGTGGCGGATTCGGTGGCTTTGGCGGCGGAGGAGGCTTCGGTGGTGGAGGTGCTAGCGGAGGCTGGTAGTTCTTGTTTGTGTCGTATGACTAGTAATTAATGACTAGTGTTGGACGCAGCCGATTTTTAAAAGAAATATAGAAAATTTAGAAGAAGTGCGTTCGTAAGAATGGCACTTCTTTTTTTGTTTTAATTTTGACTAGCTTGTTCTCTTTTGTAAGGAATATGACTCCTTCCTTAGGTATCACTTTTTCTTTTTAAGACAAGAGAGCTAATTAATATCTCAAGTCTCATTACTAGTTCCATGATAAATAACAGCAAAATCTTAAAATTTTTCTGCTACTTTTAAACCCAAACTAAATAACGCTATAAATAATGGACAACTATATCACTTTTGTAAAAACCTACCCACTGATAAGCGCTATGATTCAATTTGCAATCTTAGGGACTTTGGGTGATATGATTGCTAAATGGCTTCAAAAAGGATCGTTATTTATGCCGTATTCTGTGTTGACCTTGCTGTTGAAAATGTTAGAGTGGGCCCTATTGGCTATTTGTATTAAGTATGCATTTGTTGGATTTCAGAGCTTTGTGGATGGACTTGTTCAGCATGGTATGCTCCCTGAATTGGGGATATTTGGACATGCATTTGCGGTGTCTGTAACTATGAATTTACAATTTGGCTTGTTTTTGGTGATTTTTCATCGCTATTTGGACAATCTAATTGCTAGAGAAGGGAATTGGGCTAATTTAGACAAGGGAATGMWATCYYTAGTWTGGTTTTGGATTCCAGCACATACCATCACTTTTATGNTAGACAAACCCTATCAAATAGGTTTGGCTGCTTTGTGGTCTGTGGTTCTAGGAATTATTCTKGGCTATTTTAATAGACAGACAAAAACCGCATAAAAATTAATTTACACGGCTTTTGTAGGGATTGCTAGCTACTGTTAATGGATTAGTCGTTTTTTAAACCAATTCCCTACTAAACTTAGATTGACACTTAGTTTGTGGTAGTTTTCTTGAATTAAATTATTGGATAATGTTCCTTCTTTTCCATACGAATAGGAAATATTAAGCTTGGATAAGCTTCCATTTGAAAATGGAATTCCCAATCCAACGGATGCCTGGTAACTATCTATTTTTTGATTGGAAATAGTTAGGTATCCAGTATTGTAATTTAAACCGAATCGGTATTTTAAATGATTCGTTATTCCGTATTCCTTCTTCTTTGGACTGTATTCCAATCCAAAACCGTAAATGGTTTGGTCGCTGAAACTATTACTGTCATTTCCTTGATTGCTGCCGTTCCACCAGAGTTTCTTAAAGTCAAAACTCGTGCTTATGTTTTTGTTGATGGCCGTATTAAAACCAAGAGTCAGTGTACTAGGTAGTTCGAAATTGTCTATATCTAGTTCTTCTTCAGTAGTCTCACTATATTGTGATTGGTTAATTGTTTTGTAGGTAGTTCTGGTTTGTGTACCGTTTAAACTAGTGGGGAATTCAAAACTAGCACCCAGCGTTGTTTTGCTCTTTTTTGAAAAAGGAAGTGTATACTGAACTCCTGTTTTTAGGGTAAGTCCGTTGTAATAACTAGATTCGTTTATGTTGACTCCTGGGCTAGTAAACACCACTGTTTCTTGTTGGATGGAGCCAAAAAGGAAGGAAGTTTCTAGTCCAAAAGACAGGTTTTTCAGAAGAGAAAACCCTGTACTCCAATACATTTTGTTAAGGCCTCCWGAGCCGGTAATAGTRGTGTTGTAGGTRAATGAATCACCTTCCGCYTGTTGTTCAATATCTATGGTGTAACCAACCTTACTGTATGGAAGYAAWCCGACGCCCATTCCCCAGTTTTTTTTAATAGGAAAAGCAATGGCGATATGGGAAAAGTTGAAATCCAAGGTGTTTTGGCTCAGACTATTGGTTTCTATGGTATTGTAAACGGCATTTGTTCCGATTTCATAAAGCATAGAATTTTCAAAAATATTGGCCAAGTTAGCAGGGTTTATGTTGTTTATTTGGGTGGCATCTGTGTTGGCGACTCCCGTGTTTCCTAAGGCGTTAAATCCACCGAATGAAGCGTTATTTTGAGCGCCTAAAGCAAAAATAGAATAGGGGGAGCTTGTGCTGTTTTGCGCGGTACTTTGAAAGCAATACGCAATTGAGATTAGTATAAAAATATTTTTTATCATCTTTAATAGTTGAGGTATTGAACTTGGAGTTTTATGCTATTKGCACTTTCTGGGTCGTTTTCTATGAGTACCCTTGAGGTGTTTTTCTGGTAATCGTGGAGTTGGAACATCAAGGCGTATTTCAGCGTTGTAGGACTGTTTAAAATTAYTTCTACAAAGGCACTCACGTCCAACATGTAATAGGTGGCATCGTCAAATTCATTTTCGTTTTTGTTGAGTGTTGCAAATACGGTAGTTCCTCCTAAGTTTCKTAAATTATCTAAAACTCTGTTTTTGTGGTCTACCATAAAAACAGCCAAAGAATCAGGTAAAGGATTGGTTTCAGTAACACTTCCTTTTACCGGATACATTTTAATRTGTCCATTTAGTGGAATTCCATTTTCGGACAGTTTTAATAAGTTTTTTAAGTAGGGTATTTCTATTCTTCCGGAAAGCCCTGTACCTCCTTGGATGGCAATAAAATTATCGGTTTCATCGCTCGGGATATTGGTTTCGTTGTCCAGTAAAAGGTTAAAGTCCGTGGCACTTCTGTCACTTACTATTTGATTGAATTGCATGTTGGGTGTACTGATACTAAAATCGATTTGATAATTAATATTTTCCGAATCATCACTGTTTTTTAAAGTGTAATACAAGCGCATTCCTGAAAAACTGTTGGTGGTAAAACCTAATAGTTGACTGCTGTTTTGTGTGGATGGAACCACAACAAGTCCTTTTATATAGTCGTCTAAATCATTCTTGTTATTGATATCATCATCTTGAATCTTATCGAATATAAGTTTTCCGAATTCATTATCTAGGGGTATGTATAAGGAGTCGTTTTTTATGGGATTTGGAGTAAAAGTTAAGGATCCCAGTACCTTTTCATCATAAGGAAACGAGGAGGTATTGTATAAATAATTGTCGTCGTCTGCTWCTATTAGCTTTGTTACTTTATGAACATGGTAGGTTTGTACTATAGTACTGTCTCCATGGTAATAATGGTCGTTATAAAGGACCAAGGCAATGGAGTCAAAAGTGGCATCGCTATTAAGTGTATAGCTATTTGCACTAATAGACATAAAGCTTTTACTAGTGATTTCTCCTAATTTATTGTCTTTTAGGTAGCCTATCAGAATGCGACTACTGGTAGATGTAATAAGAGAGTCTAGTAAAAACGTACTTGCATTTATGGAGAGTGTGTCAATGCTTTTTAAGGAGATGTTGTGGTCAATAAAATCTTCTCCCACAGGATAGGAACTTGAATCTTCTGCGCAAGAAGCGAGGCATAAGATGAATGTTAAAAGACTAAGTGTATATAATTTCATTTGCTTATGGTTAAATAAATAGGTGTTGTTTTATGTTACAGCGACAAAAGTAGCGGAGAAAGAAGCTATAAAATTCATGAAATAGACTAAGCGATGTATTTCATAGATAAGCGTGTAAATAAAATGTTAAAAACATAAAACCGTGTTAAAATGGGGGTTTAACGATGAAATATGGAGCTAGGGAGGTGTTTTTGTGGGCTTGGTCTATTTTGTAGTGATACTACTTTGATAAGCGTTTAGTTTTGTGGAATAATCAATTTTAAACAAAAGAAATAATACCATGATAAAAACGAATTTTTTAAAAATAATGCTGCTATGTACCGTTGTAGTTGCGGTTTCTTGTAGTAGTGATGATGAGATAGTATATGGGAACTGGGTAGAGAGTTCTACTTTTGACGGGAATGCTAGAGGGAATTCCATAGCTTTTGTTATTGGAGATAAAGGATACTTGGTTGCTGGTTATGATGGCGATGATTATTTAACGGACACTTGGGAGTACAATTCTACGGATGATTATTGGATGAAAAGAGCGGATTTTCCTGGTGTTGCACGTAGTGGTGCTGTTGGATTTGAGTTGAATGGAAAAGGGTATATCGGAACAGGGTATGATGGAGATGATGAGTTGCAAGATTTTTGGCAATACGATCCTGTAAATGATACATGGATTCAAAAGGCAGATTTTGGAGGGACGGCTAGGTACGGAGCTATTGGGTTTTCTGTTGCAGGAAATGGTTATATCGGAACAGGGTATGACGGAAGCGAATTAAAGGATTTTTGGAAATATGACGATGCTTCGGATTCTTGGGAGCAAACTGTTGGATACGGAGGTCAAAAACGAAAAAATGCAAGTGTTTTTGTGATAGATGATGTTGCATATATTGGAGCAGGAATGCATAATGGAGCTTTTGAGAATGATTTTTATGCCTTTAATGGAATTGACGGGAACTGGACACGCTTAAAAGATTTGGATGATGAAGATGAGGATTATGCCATTCTATTAGAAAGTGCGACTGCATTTACATTAGGAGGGAAAGGGTATTTTGCTACGGGAGTAACAGGAGGATTGACTAGTTTGGTTTGGGAGTATGATGTGGCTACAGACACATGGGAAGACAGACCTAATTTTGAAGGGACTCCACGTCAAGATGCGGTTGCATTTAGCTTCTCCAATAGTGCTTATGTGCTTATGGGACGTAGTGGAAGTTATTATTTTGATGACATCTGGAAGTTTAATTCCGAAGAGGAAGAGAACGAAGATGATTAGTATTTAGCCTTACTTATTATTGTTGTTAAATCACTTGAAAGATTGCTAGTTTTTAAGGTACTAGCGTCTATTCAAGTGGTTTTTTTTGTTTGATAAGAGTTAGATAATGTGTTTTGAGTAATTTGTTATTAAAACTACATGTCGGCGGTCATTTCGAACGAGGAACGAGGAGAAATCTCATACTAATACGCTGAGATTTCTCACATCCGTTCGAAATGACACTCGCAAGTGATTATTGTTTTGGGAGCATTGTTGTGGATTTACTTTGTATTCTAAATCCGTGAATGGTAGATTGTTTTAAGAGGAACACGTAAAAATAGCATAGAGAACGCCTGTTTTTTAATAAAACTACAACAGTTCTTTGGGAGACTTTTAAGAGTAGTGCCTCGTATATTTGTACTGTAATTAAGAGTATAAAAAAGATAATCTTAGAGTCCATGGAACTAATAAAATGTGTAGTAATAGATGACGAACCTTTGGCGGTAGAAGTGCTAGTGTCATTTATAGAAAGAGTCCCTTTTTTGACCTTGGAAGCTACTTGTTCCAATGGATTGGATGCCATGGCTGTATTGCAAAGACGTAAAGTTGATTTGATTTTTACGGATATAGAAATGCCAGATTTTTCGGGGATAGAAATGATTAAGTCCTTAGAAGTNAAACCGTTATTTATCTTCACAACAGCTTATGCACATTATGCCGTAGAAGGGTTTAGTTTAAATGCGGTAGATTATTTGATGAAACCGATACCGTTTCACAGGTTTTTAAAGGCGGTAACCAGAGCACAGTGTTTGTTATATAAGGAAGGAGTCACTGAGATAGCAACAGTTGCAAAATCAGAAAGTCCAGAGTATATTTTTGTGAAATCGGAATATGAGAACCTAAAAATAAATCTATGTGATATTAAATATGTAGAAGGGTTAAAGGATTATATTAAAATATATACCCATAGTAGTAAGCCGATTTTGACATTGACGAGTCTTCTGAAATTTGAATTGAAATTAGGGAAACGTCATTTTATGAGGGTACACAGGTCGTATATAGTTTCTTTAAGACAGATAYATTCTGTACAGAGAAATAGGATAGTAATAGATGATAAAAGAATCCCGATTGGGGCAATTTATAAAGATGATTTTGTAAAGATAATAGAGAGTTAGTTTGATTGATTTATAACGAGAAACACCCCTTGATTCAGCAATGAAGCAAGGGGTGTTTTATTTATTATAGTAGGATATTCCTATTTTTGTCTAAAGTAGATAGTGATAGGGACTCCATGGAAATCGTAAATTTCACGTAATTTATTCTCAATAAAACGCTTGTAAGATTCGCTAATATACTGTGGTAAATTGGCAAAAAACACAAACTGTGGAGTAGGTGTAGGTAATTGCATACAGTATTTGATTTTTACAAACTTACCTTTTAATGCTGGTGGTGGATAACTTTTAATTATCTCTAGCATGGTATCGTTCAGTTTACTTGTAGGAATACGTTTGGTACGGTTCTTAAATACCTCAACAGCCATTTCTATCGCTTTAAAAATACGTTGTTTTTCTAAAACAGAAATAAATACAATAGGTACATCTGTAAATGGAGCAATTTCTTTTCTAACCATTGCTTCAAAATCACGCAAGGTATTGGTCTCTTTTTGTTCTATTAAATCCCATTTGTTTACAAGGATTATAATACCTTTTTTATTTTTTTGAGCCAACCAGAAAATATTCTCATCCTGTCCTTCAAAACCTCTTTCTGCATCTACTATTACAATAGCAACATCACAGTATTCGATGGCTCTTACAGCACGCATTACAGAATAAAATTCTAAATCTTCTTTAACCTTCGATTTTTTACGAATCCCAGCAGTATCTACTAAATTGAATTCAAAACCAAAACGGTTGTATTTTGTATCAATACTGTCACGGGTAGTTCCAGCAATGTCTGTTACAATATTACGTTCTTCTCCAATTAAAGCATTGATAAAAGATGATTTTCCTGCGTTTGGACGTCCAACAACAGCAAAACGTGGTAATTCGTTTTCGTCTGGTACAGCTTCTTCGTCAAGTTCTTTTGCTAATGCATCTAATAACTCTCCTGTTCCACTTCCGTTGATAGATGAGATGGTGTAGTGTTCTCCCAATCCAAGATTGTAAAACTCAACAGCATCAGCCTCACGCATGGAGTTGTCTACTTTGTTAACAGCCATAAAAATTGGCTTTTTAGCTTTACGTAGCAACTGTGCAACAATAGTATCCATAGGGGTAATTCCTTCCACTACATCTACTACAAAAATAATATAGTCAGCTTCTTCAATGGCTAATTGTACTTGTTTTCTGATTTCTGATTCAAAAATATCATCAGAACCAATGGCATATCCACCCGTATCAATCAATGAAAATTCTTTTCCGTTCCAGTCACTTTTACCGTAATGACGGTCACGTGTTACACCGCTCACTGAATCTACAATGGCCTCACGGCGTTGCACTAATCGATTAAATAAGGTCGATTTTCCTACATTRGGTCTCCCTACAATGGCTACAATATTGCTCATTTTTTACTGTCTAAATTTTTTGCAAAGGTAGTTTTTTTTGCATGAATACGGCCACTTTTTTTAAGTAGATAATTCTGAGTGAATTAAGTAGGTGAAAACACCAAATTCTAGCTGGATTTTTCGCTAAATTATTTTTGTTTAAAAAGTTCGGAAAGTAGTTTGTACAGTGCTGGGTGTTTGCGTTTTAATAATTTTGGGCGTTCGAAAAAATATTCTCCAGCTACCGCGTAAAATTCTGTAGCAGAACTTCCTCCATAGTCTCTGATATCCGATTTACCACTGTTTATTTCGTTGATTTTTTTACGTACAAATTCTGTCCATGGCAGACTGATAGGGTTGTCCATAAGTATTTTAGGAATACCATCAATATCCATGTCTTCCTTGTCTATCAAATGGATAAACTCGTGAATGGCTACGTTTTGKTTGTCTGTTTTATTAGAGAAACCATGGCGTAATGCAGGTTGGGATAATATCATAATATTATTCAAATGTCCTGTGCCTACCATGCCTGTAACATATTCTGTGCTTCGGTTATCGGTAAAATCTAAGTTTTTTGTGAACGATTTTTTATAAAGTAAAACTTCCTGAAGGCTGGTGTATTYCCATTTTTTAAATCCGAAAATTGGAATGATTGCTCCAGAGGCAATTAAAATTTCATCTAACGGACTTACGGTAGTTTCTATTCCTGTAATTTTCACAGTACTTAAGAATTCTGTGATACGTTTTTTGAATTCGACTTGTTTTAACCTGTTTAATTTGGAGTAATACAATACGTTTTTCTCTAATAAACCCGRGTGTTGGTCGGAAAATATGAAGGGGGATGTCTTCTTTGTGTTGCTTTTTCTATTTATATAATAGAGTCCTATAATTAGTAAAATGATAATGAGTGCGGGAACCATATGTTAACTTTTGKATAAATGTAAATGTTGATATTCAAAGAGAAAAAAGAATATGAAAAATAGCTAAAGTGATTAGACCTCTTAMTTTTTTGTAATAGAATGAATAGGGACTTTTTGTTGTTTTCCTTTCAGAATTACGTTTCCTAAATAAAAGGAAGAAAAAGAGTCTGCTATTTTTAAATTATCTAGTAATTTTTCTGAAATTAGTAAGGTGGCATTATAGGTGGCACATTCGCTTTGAATACGTGAAGAAGTGTTGATCACATCACCGTGATATGCGAGTTCTTTTTTTACAACCCCAACTTCTGCTACCATTAGTTTTCCGCCATGTAGACCCGCCTTAAAAACAGGTGTAATTCCATATTTACGGATGTAGTATTCCTTTTTGCTATTCAGTTTTTCTGTAAATGCAAAAAATAATTCGATGCAGTTGTTGTTGTGTATTCCTTTTACAAAAGGCCAACTTATTACCGCTTCATCACCCACGTACTGATAAATTTCTGCTTCAAATTTGGGGGCTACGTCGTTTAAGTCATAAAAACAATCTTGGATTAATTGGCTGTATTTGAAATGCTCTAGCTTTTCTGCAATGGTGGTGGAGGATTTAAGGTCTAAAAACATAAAAATTCGTTTTTCTTCCTTTGGTACTCTGTATTTTCCTAGTAACATTTTGATAAAAACCCCTTTCCCAAATTTATCGTTGGCAATATTAATAAAAGAAAAGACAACAGAAGCTAAAGACATGTACAGAACAATAGCTCTAAAAGTTTTGCTGCTAATCCACCAGCCAAGCTCATTGTCAAGTTCCATGTCAAATACTGTATTGGCTATTTCTCTAATAAATGAGCCGATGATAATGCTGAAGAGAAAGTAAAAAGAGATGTTTAAAATTAAATTAAGCCCCCAAGAAAACTTTTTGGAAGTGTGTTTAATTAAAAAATAATTTATGTTGGCATATATTATTCCTGATATACAACCAGAAAAGGTAAAGAGAGGGATAGTAAGATGCACATTCAACGGTTTGTCGATTCCTTTAATCGAACCCGTTTCATAGACGCCGTAGTATCTGAAAAAGGCAAAAAGCATCATTGCAATTGTCCAAAATAAAACGGATTGCCAAAGAATTTGTAAGTATTGTTTTGTTTCCTTATTCATTAAATAGAAGTCGAGATTTGATGGTAAATATACTTTATTTAACGAGTGTGTATACGTAGTATTCTGTTTTTTATAATTTAATTTGTTCTTTAAGATTCTTTATTAGGGAATTGATATAGTATTAAAATTATACTTTCGAAAAG